>PWOE01000119.1 GCA_003557585.1 Candidatus Nealsoniibacteriota bacterium
GCTGGTGTCGATTAATCTGCGTGATGACGAATGAAAGGAGGAGTTTTATTGACTGCCAACACAAGAGAAGATGATTTGAAGTTGATTTTAATCGGTCACTTGGTGGCTAATCAGATGAAGAATCCCTATGATTTCTTTGATGATGCAAAAATCGAAGAGATCGCCAATAAGCTCGCTGATGCATCCAAAAATTTTGGAATTCAGACATCACCAAGAGAAGTATCATCGTTGCTTGCGAAGGCAAGGGAGAGAATTACAGATTTGCATCGAAAGAGGGTGGAAGAAGAGAAAAAAGGGATCTAGAGTTATTCGCTCTTCTAAACTCAAAGAGCTTGATTAATCAAGCTCTTTTTTCTTTTCTTCTCTGAAATTGAATTTCACTCTTGAGAATCTTATATTATTCAATCGAAAAAAGTTTTTAGAAAAGACGATGTGAAATATCTTTCTTGATATCACCAGATTTAAAGATCTGGCGAATTTAATAAATCTAGGAAAGGCATATCTGAAATAGAGGACTCTATCTCTGAATTCTTTTGACTCAGGCCTAATTAATATCTCAGATCTTGATAAAACTTCACGAAAATTATCTTTGTTTAGTCTTTTATCAACGGCAACAGCAGCAAAGCCAATTTGACCCGACATGTGGGCGTCAGAGCCAGCAGTGAAAAAGAAGTCGATATCAGGGTGTTTCTTCTTTAATTCGAGAGCTGAATCTTTTAATTTGGGATAGTCAGCGGCATTAGCCGCTTCTATGCCATCAACTAGAGAGAGGGCCTTGCGCCTCTCTTGGTCATTTCTGTTTTTGAGATAGCCGTGCTCCATTCTCAAAGGATGAGCCAAAACAGCGTAGCCGCCTTGTTTCTTTATCGATGAGACAGTCTTTTCAAGATTGAAGTTTCTCGGGACGTCTTTAGTTGTGAAATAGGATAAGAGATGACTGCCATCATTTAAAGTTATCTCGTTGCCAGGAATAATTTGCAAGCCATCAATAGACTCTGCACCAGAGTATCTTTTGTTGTGATCAGTTATGGCAATGCCATCTAAACCTCTTCTTTTGGCGAGCTTAACAATCTCTTTAATCTTTGCCGGAGAGTCTATAGAGGCTGATGTATGGCAATGCAAATCATAGAAGTATTTTTTTCGCATAACTTCATCTTACTTTTAGATAAAGATTTTTGCAACGAATTATTAAATTGACAATAGGCTGAGATAAAGTAAAATTACTGATAGCATTATTAATATTAAGAAATAGATATATGTGGATAACAATAGGATTTGTTGTCGGTCTAATTATATTGTGGGTGGCTGCCACCTATAACAGATTGATTACTCTACGTAATCGTGCAGATGAAGCCTGGTCAGACATCGATGTCCAGCTCAAGAGGAGATATGATTTAATTCCTAATTTAGTCGAGACAGTTAAAGGATATGCTTCTCACGAAAAGAGTGTCTTTGAGAATGTTACCAAGGCAAGAACAGCGGCCATGACAGCAGAAGAATCAGGCGATCCCAAGGAAGTTGGTGCAGCGGAAAATGCCTTGACAGGAACTCTTAAGACTCTTTTTGCAGTTGCTGAGAATTACCCAGACCTTAAGGCTTCTCAAAACTTTTCTGAATTGCAAGCTGAATTAAGAGACACTGAAGACAAGATTCAGGCATCAAGAAGATTCTTTAATAGTAATATTAGAGAGATTAATATTAAGATCCAGAAATTTCCTTCGAATATTATTGCTGGAATCTTCAATTTCAAGAAGAGAGATTTTTTTGAAATTGAGAATCCTCAAGAAAGAGACCCAGTTAAGGTCAGCTTTTAAGGAACGTTTAAATTATGAGTAATCTTTACTCTCAAGCTGAATCAAATGTCAGAAAGACTTGGATTTACCTTTTCTTTCTTGGACTATTAATCTTTGCTGTTGGTGCAGTGATCTCTTTCTTTTTTGGTAATTACAATATTCTTTGGCTAGCTCTCTTTGTAGCAATCATCGTTAATATCTTTTCTTATTGGCATTCAGATAAGATTGTTTTGAATTTGAGTAAAGCTAAAAAGATTGAGAAGAAAGATAATCCTGAGCTTTACAGAATTGTTGAAAATCTGTCTATCACAGCTGGTCTGCCGATGCCTAAAGTCTATATCATTGAATCAGAGCAACCAAACGCTTTCGCAACCGGTAGGAATCCAGAACATGGAGTGGTCGTTGTTACTAGAGGACTTTTAGATAAGCTAGAAAGAGTCGAGATAGAGGCCGTTATTGCTCATGAGTTGGCTCATATCGGCAACAGAGATGTTTTGCTATCAACCGTGGTCGTTGTCTTGGTTGGTATGGTTATCTTGATGACTGAAGGCTTCTTTAGAATAAGCGCTTACAGAGGAAGTGCCTTAGCAAGAATCCTGATGATAATAATCTCTTTACTCTTGATGCTGGTTGCTCAGCTCTTAGCCAAGATGATGAAAGCCGCCATCTCAAGAAAGAGAGAATTCTTGGCAGATGCCTCGGGGGTTCTTTTAACCAGATATCCTCAAGGATTAGCAAGAGCCTTAGAGAAGATCAGCCAAGATCCGGCGCCCATGAAGTCAGCTAGTGAGGCGACTTCACACCTATATATCGTTAGTCCATTTAAAGGCAAAGAAGTTAATTCTAAATTTCATAAGCTTTTTGCGACCCACCCACCAATTCAAGATAGAATTGCTAAATTAAAAGAGATGAGTTTTTAATTAAGATAAAAAGATGATTTGCTTTACTTGCAAAGAAGAATTAAAAAAAGCGACCTTTTATGACATTGAGGTCGATTATTGCCCTAAGTGCTTTGGCCTCTGGTTCGAGGAAGATGAACTTAGATTAGCTAAAGACAAAAAGGATGATAATCTTAAATGGCTTGATATAGATCTTTGGAAAGACAAGAGAAGATTCAAGATTGCCCGAGGCAAGAAGATCTGTCCTGAATGCCGTTTACCTCTCTATGAGGTCGATTATGGTGATTCCAAAATTAAAGTTGATCTATGTAATATATGCAAAGGCGTTTGGCTTGATAGAGGAGAGTTCAAAGCGATTATGGAATACTTGAAAGAGAAGGCCGATTCTGAAATTCTGAATAATTATGCTAAGAACTTAGCAGAAGAGACTTTGGAGATCTTTATTGGACCAGAGACAATTAGAAGTGAAATAGAGGATTTTGTAACTATTCTTAGGCTTTTTAAATACAAGTTTGCTACTCAGCATCCCAAGATATCTCAAATAATATCGGGGTTGCCTAAATAAGCTGAAATAAGTCATAATACGGAGGAGTCGGATAGCGGCCTATTCCACACGCTTGGAAAGCGTGCGAGTGCAAACTCACGTGGGTTCGAATCCCACCTCCTCCGCATATAAAGAGACTGATAATTATGGATATAAAACACGTATTAAATACCAAGCAATTTTTAAATGAGGACCTTTTAGTCGATATCTTCAAGAAGGCTGACACATTCGAGAAACAAGACAGAGAAAATAGTGTTCCTAAAGTATTAGATGGTAAAGTTTTAGCCTGCATCTTTTATGAACCGAGTACCAGAACTCGGCTTTCTTTTGAGTCAGCGATGCTTAAGCTGGGCGGCGGAGTTATCTCAACTGAAAGTGCTGGCTACTTTTCTTCAGCGATTAAAGGAGAGACTCTAGAGGATAGCATAAAGGTTATTGCCGATTATTCTGATGCAATTGTTTTACGTCATCCAGAGATCAAGTCGGCTGAAAGAGCGGCTCAAGTTTCGTCAGTGCCGATTATTAATGCTGGTGATGGTGGCGAAGAGCATCCAACTCAGGCTCTCTTGGATCTATACACAATCAGAAAAGAGATAGGCCGAACTGATAATATAAAAGTTGCTTTAGTTGGTGATCTTCTTCATGGAAGGACGATCCATTCCCTGGTATACCTCTTAGCTATGAAAGAAAATGTCGAGATATTCTTTGTCTCTCCGAAAGAGCTTGAGATACCAGAGAGTTACAAAGAGTTCTTGAAGAGCAAGAATATAAAGTTTTCTGAATTCAGTGATTTATCTCAAGTGGTTTCTCAAGCCGACATCTTGTATATGACACGAATTCAACAAGAAAGATTTTCAGACAAGAAGATTTACGAAAAGGTTAAAGATTGCTTTGTTCTGACTAAAGATATGTTGTCTGAGCTCAAAAAAGAGGCAAGGATAATGCATCCATTGCCAAGAGTTAAAGAGATTGGTCCAGAAATTGATAAAGACGAAAGAGCCGCTTATTTCCGCCAAGCTAGAAATGGCCTTTATCTCAGAATGGCATTATTAAGTTTTCTTTTGGAGTGAGATGATAGATCATTCAACAATTGACAGGGGAATTAATATGAGAATTTTTTTGGCAATCGGCTTTGTCATTGTCTTTGCCAGCATTTTTCTCTTCCTTTATCTTATGGGGCAGAAGCAAGAAGCAGTTGTAAGTTTCAATGGAGTCTCTTTTGAAGTTGAGATTGTTGAAACAAAAAGTGATAGGATAAGGGGCTTGTCCGGCAAAAGAGAGATTGATGACAGTCAAGGCTTGATTCTTAAATTTGATAGAGAAGATTTTCATGGTATATGGATGAGGAATATGCTTTTTGATATCGATATCATCTGGCTCAGCAGTGACTTGATAGTTGTAGATATCAAGGAAGAGGCATCCAAGAAGAGTTATCCAGAGACTTTTTATCCTCAAGAAAAAGCTCTCTATGTCTTGGAAATCAATGCTGGCTTAGCTCAAGAGAAAGGAATCGTTGTCGGTAGCAAAGCGGAAATGGGGAGATAGTTTAAAAAGAAGTCGATTAATGCTATAAAAGATAAAGAGATGTCTAAATACTACAACCCAAAAAGATCAAGCGTTTACAATCCTGAAGCTAAGGAGCCTTTTCGTTTAAGTCGTAGCAAGATCGATCTTTTTCTCAATTGTCCCAGATGTTTTTATCTAGACAGAAGGCTTGGCGTGGGACAGCCTCCAGGTTATCCATTTTCGCTCAACTCAGCGATAGACTTTCTTTTAAAGAAAGAGTTTGATCTTCATAGAGCTCAAGAGACAGCGCATCCTTTAATGGAGAAATATGGAATTGACGCTTTGCCTTTTCAGCATGAAAAGATGGATGAATGGCGAGATGCTTTAAGAAGGGGTATTACTCATCTTCATCAACCGACCAATTTTTTAATTACTGGCGGCATTGATGATCGTTGGGTTAATAGAGATGGTGAATTAATAATCGTTGATTACAAGGCGACCTCTAAAAGTGGAGAGGTCAATATAGATGCTGATTGGCAGATTGCTTACAAGAGACAGATGGAGGTTTATCAATGGCTTTTCAGGAAGAATGATTTCAAAGTTTCTGACACTGGTTATTTCGTCTACTGCAATGGTGACACTGACAAAGAAGCTTTTGACGGCAAGCTTGAATTTGATGTCAAGATAATTCCCTATAAAGGGGATGCTTCTTGGGTGGATCAAGTCGTAATCAAAGCTTATGAATGTCTGCAGTCCGAAGAGATTCCTCCCTCAGGAGAGGATTGTGATTTCTGTAAATACCGTGAAGCAGCTAAAGAAGTTGAGGGCTAGTTTTAATAAAGATGATGACAAAAAAGATAAAAGGAACTCTGATAGTTTTATTTCTTGTCTTAACTGCAATATTCTTTTTTCTTGTCTATTTAGCTCCCTTTCTTTTATTGGCTCTTTCTCTTGGCCTAGGCATAACTGCCTTGGCTACTTTTATTTGGAAGATTAAAGGATCTTTTTTAGGCTTGACATTAACAGTGATAGCCTCTCTCTTTTGTTATCCAGCCTTGTATCTCTTTTCTTGGATTGGAATCGCTTTCACTTTCTTAGCTTATTCAATCACGATAATAGCAGTTATTAAATTAAGAGAGTTTGCTTTGAAGCTAGAGATAAGCGAAGACCAGTATCGCAAAGTGGTTGAGCAAGCAAATGATGGCATCGTTATTATCAAAGACAATATAATTAAATATGCCAATCCAAGGATTAATAAGATATTAGGACATTCTCCGGAAAAGATAACAGGAAGGGATTTCAGCGAATATATTGACAAGAGAAATCTCAAGAAAGTCATGAATTATTGTCGCAAAGGCGAAGATATACCATCTGTCTGTGAAGCTATTTTAAAGCACAAGAAAGGGGGAGCTGTCTTTGTTGAGCTAAATGCTAGCGATATAAACTACAAAGGCGAAGATGCCAGCCTAATTATTATTAGAGATATAACGAGAAGAAAGCAGGTTGAAGAGATTTTGTATCAGAGAGAGCAAGAATTCAAGATTTTAGTAGAGAATGCGCCCGATATTATTGCTCGTTTTGATAAAGAGTTACGCTGCCTTTATATAAATCCTAAAACGGAAAAAGAGTTTGGCATCTCGCCAAAATACTTCTTTTGGAAAACTCTTAGCGAGGCTGGTTTCTCAAAAAGAGTTGCAGAGATTTGGGAAGAATCTCTTAAATATGTATTTGAAAAAGAAGAGGAAAAAGTTTTGTATGCCGAACAGAACACGCCGTCAGGCACCAGATACTATCAGATAAGAATGGCGCCGGAATACGATAAGAATAAAAAGATTCGCACAGTCCTTCTGATAGCTCGTGACATTACTAGAGCAAAAGATATAGATAAGATAAAGTCAGATTTTATCTCAATTTCATCCCATCAGTTAAGAACGCCGCTTTCCATTGTGCGTTGGTGCTCCAACATCTTGCTGGAAGAGAGTAGCGGCGACCTCACAGAGGAGCAGAGAGATTATATCAATAAGATATATTCTGCCAGCAAAAAGATGATTAGATTAACTAATGCTTTTTTGAATGTTGCCATTCTTGACTTGGGAGTTTTAAACGTTAGCCCTCGCTTGGTAGACGTTTCAAAGGTTGCTGATGAAATTATTCAAGATTTTAAAATTGATATTAAAGAAAAGGCAATTAATTTAGAAAAAAAGTACGAAAAAAAGATACCAAAGATTAAAGCCGATGAAAGATTATTGAAGATAGTTCTTCGAGGACTTATCTCTAATGCGATAAGATATACTGACTTCAAAGGCAATGTCTCGGTTGAAATCAAGACAGAGCCGAGTAATATCCTAGTTAGAATTGCCGATGATGGTTGCGGTATAGCTGATAAAGATAAGAGAAGGATTTTCAGTAAGTTTTTTAGGGCTGATAATGTTAAAGATAGAGAGTCTCAAGGAGCTGGACTAGATCTTTATATTATAAAATCGATAATAGATAACTCTGATGGTCAAATCTGGTTTAAATCACCTAATCCAGACATTAAAGGTAAAAGTGACAAGAGGGGAACTGTCTTCTACTTCACTTTGCCCAAGAGAGGATTAATTAAAAAGAAGAATAAAGGAGGAATAACTGTTTCATGAGAAAAAAAAGAAAAGAAAAGACGATAGAAGGCAAGATAGCTGTTGTTTCAAGCGGTGTAGGCTTTTTAGATAGAGACAACCAAGAATCGATCTATATTCCCTCACACCTATTAAACACTGCTTTTAATGGAGATGAGGTGAAGGTAGTTATCTTACCCACGGTACCTGATGGAAGAAAAGAGGGCGAGGTTATTGAGATAACAAAAAGAAAGAAGATAGATTTTGTCGGCACAATAATTAAAAAGAAAAAAGATAAATTTGCTTTTCTAAAGCCCGACGATCCCAAGGTTTACACTGATATATTCATTCCTAATACGCCGGCCAAGGTTAAAGATAACCAAAAGGCGTTGGTCAGGATAAAGGAATGGGAAAGTCATAAAAAAAGCCCCCAAGGAGAAGTGATAAAAATTATAGGCTATAAAGGAGAGATTGATGCTGAGATGGAATCGATAGTTATTGAGAAAGGCTTTGAAACAGGCTTTAGTCCTGAGGTAGAAAAAGAGGCTCAGAAAATCAAGGAAGAGAGTCAGGAGATATTTAAGAAAGAGAGAGAGAAGAGAAGAGATTTCAGGGACAGACTCACTTTCACCATTGATCCAGAAGATGCTAAAGATTTTGATGATGCACTCTCTTTCAAAAGGATAAATGACGACCAATTTGAAATTGGGGTTCATATCGCTGATGTCGGTTTTTGGGTCAAAGAGAAGAGTTTAATTGACAAGGAAGCGAAAAAGAGAGGCTTTTCTCTCTATCTAGTTGATAGAACAATCCCGATGCTGCCAGAGATATTGTCTAACGATATCTGCAGTTTGAATCCTGGAGAAGATAAATTAACTTTCTCAGTTATATTCAAGATAAAGAGCAACGGTGACCTAGAGAAAACTGAGTTTGCCAAGACGATAATTAATTCTGACAAAAGGTTTAGTTACGAAGAAGCTCAAAAAGCAATCAAGGAAAAAGATTATCCGGAGTTGAATAGGATTTTAGATATCACCAAAATTTTAAGGAAAAGGAGAGTTAGCGATGGATCTTTGGATATCGGTCAAGAAGAAGTCTTTATCGAGATAGACAATCAGGGTAGGCCAATCAATATCTCTGTTAAAAAACAGCTAGAGACGCATAGCCTAATAGAGGAGTTGATGGTTTTAGCCAACAGAGAGGTTGCTACTCGTTTTTCCAACAAAAAGAATCTCTCTATATATAGAGTTCATGAAAAGCCGGACAGAGACTCAATTAAAGACTTGTATCAATTCTTAGCTAAATTTGGTTATCGTGTTAAGAAAGAAAATCAACAATCAAGAGAGCTTAATAATTTGTTGAGATTAATCAAGGACAAGCCAGAAGAGTTTCTGGTTAAATCTGTCTTGATTAGATCTTTACCGAAGGCGATTTATTCAATTGATAACAAGGGTCATTTTGCACTCGCCTTGAAAAATTACACCCACTTCACTTCGCCAATTAGAAGATACGCCGACTTAGAGGTGCATCGTTTCTTAGCTAAAGATATTAGAAATATCAAAAGATCAAAGAGTCAATCCGGATACTACAGAAAAGTTGCCCATGATTTGAATTTAAGAGAGCTAGAAGCTCTCTCAGCTGAAAGAGAGTCTATCGCTTACAAGCAGATAGAATATATGTTGGGCAAGATTGGTAATAACTACGAGGGCATTATCACCGGAGTTACCGAGTGGGGCATATATATAGCTGAGCTTGAAACAAAAGCTGAGGGAATGGTAAGATTAAGAGAGATGAAAGACGACTACTACATTCTTGATAAAGAAAATTTTGCTATAATTGGATCAAGAAACAAAAAGAGATATTCATTAGGAGATAAAGTCAAGATAAAGGTTCTAGGAGGGGATTTAGACAAAAAGATTTTAGAGTATAAGTTTGTTTAAAAATTAATTAAACTATTATGCAAATTTCTCAAGACCTTCCTCAGTTTAATAAGAAAGCATTGATAATTGTTGCCGGTAGAAGAAAGGCAGACTTCTATATAGCTTTCAGTGGTCAGATAGAAAAGATCGATTCTTTTGAAATCGAAGAGCCTAAATATTCCGACAAAGAGGGCTTTTTTATGAGACTAGGTGGTGGCAAGATGCTCGGCACAGGCTCTGTCTTGGAAGACAAGAAAGTTGAATTTGATAGGAGGTTTATCAAAGACTTAAAAGATAAGGTTGAAGAGATCTTTTCCAAGAACAAGACAGAAGAGATCTATCTCTTTGCTGCCAATTATGCCAAGAAGAATCTACCTAAAAATCTTTCTAAAGAGACTAGCCAAAAGATAATCCTCTCTTTCGATGGCAATTATGGTAAAAGCCATCCCTTTGAATTAATCAAGAAGATTAAAGGCAAACAAAAAAACAAAAAAACTAATTTTATAAGCGAAGCGGCAATGAAGATATTAAAAAGGGGTCGACAATAATTATTAAATAAGAATAAAAAAATGGAAGAGCAAAAAAATAAAATCAGCAAGAAGGGTATCGTCTTGGGAATCGCTGGCCTCGTAGTGCTGTTTTCTGTCGGCTACCTTGTTTTGGGTGCCTGGTCACCATTCATAACAAAAGAGGACAAAGTTGTCTCCAGAATGATTGATAAGATGGCTGAAGTTAAGAATCATGAGACAGAGGGAACCCTTAATTTAAGAGCTGTGAACCAAGAAGGTGAAGAATTTTCTCTTGTCTATAATTTTTCTGGTAAAAATGATCATGAGAGAAACGCATCAGAGATGAGCTTTGATTTCATAGCTAACTTCATAGGTGAAGACTTCTCTGGATCAGGAGAGATGATTCAGATGGACAATGAATCTTTTCTCAAGCTAACCTCTTTCAGCGAAAGAGAGATTCTTTTTTTCAATGTAAGCCAATTAATGAACAGATGGTTCAGGTTCGGCATTGATGATTTAGAAATGGAAGAGCTGAGCAGAGAAGACAAGAAGGTTCTTGAAGAAATCAAGAAATCGGTTAAAAAACATGATATCTTTTATGTGAAAGAGACGTTGCCAGATGTCACAGAAGGTGGCAATGACTTTTATCATCACGTCCTTTCCGTTGATAGAAAAGAATTGAAAAAGATGATTGTTGAAGTTGCTGATATTATGTCAGATCCCTTGAAAGAATCTGACATAGAAGACTTAGAAAAATTTCTTAATAATTTAGGTGAAATTGAGATTGAAACCTATATCGGCAAAAGAGATAATCTTCTTTACAAGATTAGGACAGAAAAGGAGTTTAATTTGTCTGACTTATCAGACGACCCATTTATTTCCGATGTGACAGTTAAAGTTAATTTAGAAGTTAATCTCTTTAATTTCAATCAAGGAGTAGAAATCGATATTCCAGATGACTTTGAAGACTTTGATAAAGTTGTCGATGAGATGACACAAGGATTTTTCCCTTTTATGCCGATCTCTCCCGGTATCAATGATATGGATGACGACTTTCTGCAAATGATGGATGAAGGTCTCTTTTATTAATCAGACTTGAAAAGAGGCGCCAGAAATTATCTGGCGCCTCTTCTTTCACAATGTCACTATCTGTCGGTATCGTTGGTTTTCCCAATGTGGGCAAATCGACTCTCTTTCAATTAATAACCAGCAACAAGGTAGATTGTGCCAACTATCCTTTTTGTACAATCAACCCCAACATTGGAGTGGCGGCTGTTTTTGATGAAAGAGTTGATGAGATATCAAAGATAGTGCCAGAGAAAAAGAGAGTTTATCCAGCGATTAAGTTTGTTGATATAGCTGGCTTGGTAGAGGGGGCAAGTCAAGGCAAGGGTCTTGGCAATCAATTCTTGGCTCACATCAGAGAGGTTGATTTAATTCTTTTTGTTCTCAGGGCCTTCAAAGACGATCAGGTAATTGGTGTTAGAGACGAGATTGATCCATCTAAAGAAGCAGAGCTACTTGAATTAGAGCTTGTTTTCAAAGATTTGGAAACGATTAATAAAAAGATTGCTTCTTTAGAAAAAGAAGCTAGAAGCTTAAAGAAAGAGGCTGTCTTTGAATTAAAGGTTCTTGAAAAAGCAAAGGAATTTCTGGAGAAAGGAGATCTTTTAAGTGATATCGATTTTAACGAAAAAGAGAAAGAGTTAATTGAAAAAAGCAATTTTTTGACAGATAAGCCCAAGATATATCTTTTGAATGGCAAAGACTTTGATTTAGTGGGCAAGCAAGAATTCTTAGCTATAGATATCAAAGACAAGAAAGAGATAGATAGTTTAATTAAAAAATGCTACAAATCACTTGATTTAATAACTTTTTTTACAACTGAATCCGACGAGATAAGAGGTTGGAAGATAAAGGCAGGCAAAGATATAAGAGAGGCTGGCTCCTTGATTCATAGCGATTTTAAAGATAAGTTCATTAAAGCCGAGGTTATCGGTTGGCAGGAATTAATTAAATCAGGCGATCTTAAAAAAGCGAAAAAAAGAAGCGAGGGCAAGGATTATATCGTTCAGGATGGTGACGTGATTGAAATCAAGATATAATTATTGATTTTTTAATATAAGATGCTATAATTCCGCTAAGCATTGAGTGTGATCTTTCCCGCGAGGGGTTTTTTAATTAAGTATTCATGGAAAAAAATCTAATAGATTCTATAAAAAAAACTGAAGAAGAGTCTGCTGCCCAAATCAGCAAGACAAGAGAAGTCTTAGATAAAGAGATGGCTCAAAGGATTAAGCTATGGGAAAAGAAAGAGAGAGAGCTTAATGAAGAGTATTCGAAAAAAAACGAAAACATTCTTTCCAGTTTAAAGGACAAGGTTAAAAAAATTGACGCTGAGATAGAAAAAACTTGTCAGCAGAAAGAGGAAGAGACGAAAAAAGAAACAAGAAAAACATTTAAAGTCTTTCAAGAAGAGGTTTTAAAAAGATTATGAATTTACCAGTTAGTAAAATAGAATTAATTCTTCCTCAAAAAGGAATGGAAAAGATTCTCGACAAGCTTCAGTCAGGAGGCTTTATAGAGATTATTCCTAAGGAGAAAAGAGAAGAAGAAGATTCTAAAAATAGTGATTTCAGTGCCGCTTTGAGCGAAGTTAATTTCGCTCTTTCTTTTTTGAGAGATTTCGCCCCTAAAGAGGGTTTTTTAAGGGGCTTAATCTACAGCTTTATTCCTTCAAAGCAAAGAATTAAATCAAGTGACTTGTCTGATATTGTTAATTCCTCTGAAGTGAAAGATGTTGCTCAAAAATGTGCAGAGATTGAAGAAAAAGTTAATCAGCTGGAATCAAGAAGAGAAGAGCTTTTGTCAGAAATAGAGATATTAGAGAGATTTAAAGGAACTTCAGCGGTTGCTAAAGAGAAGCTGGATAGAGCTGATCATTTTGTCGGAAGAATTAACTCTCGAGATAAAAAGAAGTTTCTTGAAGAGCTACCTAAAAGAAAGGCCTTCTATCTGGAAGAAGGCAAAGAAGACTCTTTTAATTTTAATTTTTCATTGCTTTATTTAAGAAAAGATGCAGAGATATTCAGCAAGACATTAAAGAGATATGATGCTCGAGAAGAAGATATCTTTTGGCAAGGAACGGCAAGTCAGGCTTTGGAAATCAGAGAAAAAGAGTTAGCTGATATAAATCTTGAGATCGGCATTCAGAAAAAAGAGGCTCAAAAGTTACTCTTCTTTATTCCTAAGCTTGAAGCTTTGGCTGATTGGTTGTCTTGGCAGATAGAAAAAGAATACTTTGTGAAAAAAGGAGAAAAGACAAGTAAATTCTTTGGAATCAAGGCCTGGGTAGCAAAGAGCAATATGGCAAAAATTAAAGAGACAATTAAAGAGTTGACCGATCAATTCTTGATAAAGGAATTGAAAATATCGGATAATGATAATCCACCGGTAATAGTGGAAAACAAAGGTCTTATGGGAAGCTTTGCTATAGTCTCTGGAGTCTATGGCTTACCCAAGAGAGATGAATTAGACCCAACACCATATTTAGCACCTTTCTTCATTTTCTATTTTGCTTTAGCTTTATCAGATGCTGGTTATGGACTTCTTTTGGCAGCGATTTCCTATCTAGCTAAAAAGAAATTTAGCAAGGCAGGTGTTGATAAATTTTTCAACCTATTTATCTTTGGTGGAATCTTAACAGCTATCGTTGGTCTATTTGTTGGCACTCTTTTTGGTAGTGATGTTCTGGAATCGATAAGAATTGCTGACCCTGTCGCTGACCCTATAACTGCTCTTGTTTTTGTCTTGATACTTGGAGCCATTCAGATATTTGTTGGATTATTAATCGGTATGTTTTGGCTTATTAAAAATGGACAAGCAAGGAATGGTATCAGTGGCAATGGAGCTTCGGCTCTATTTTTCATAGCCATCGTGATCTTCTTTATCACGGGGAATATATCTTTCATCTATTTCGGATTATTAGCGATGATTGCAGTTGCTACGATCTTTTCTCAAGAAAAGAATATTATTGTTAAAATCAGCAAGGGTCTCGGTTCAGTCTATGGACTAGTTGGTTATTTCAGTGATATCCTTTCTTATTCAAGGATACTAGCTTTAGGTCTAGCAACTGGAATTATTGCGGCAGTGATAAATATGATAGCAGTGATCTTTAAAGATATGATTCCTATACCTGGAGTTGATTGGTTAATTGCCGGTTTAGTTTTGATTATTGGACATACGGGCAATCTGATGATTAATGCTTTGGGAGCATTTATTCATTCAGCAAGGTTGCAGTTTGTTGAATATTTTTCTAAATTTATGGAAGGTGGAGGCAGATATTTCAAGCCACTTGCAAAAAAGGGTCGTTTCATAGAAATTATTAATTAATTATTAATTTTATTATAAAGATATGGAAATAGGTATTATTTTAGCCATCATTGGCGCCGTTCTAGCAGTTGTCTTGCCAAGTATCGGTTCAGCAACTGCCGTTAGTCAGGTTGGTCGTTCAGCTGCAGGATTGACAGCTGAAGAGCCAGAGAAATTCGGAAAAGCACTTTTGCTTCAAGTTCTTCCTGGAACCCAGGGAATTTACGGATTCTTGGCAGCAGTTTTAGTTCTTCAAAAGATAGGTATCTTTGAAGGAGAAGTAGTCGCTATATCAAATACAATTGGCTGGCAAATTATATTTGCTTGTTTACCAATCGCTATTGCTGGACTATTCTCAGGAATACTTCAAGGCAAGGTAAGTATCGCCGGAGTTTCAATTCTTGCTAAAAGAGCAGAAGAATCAGGTAAGGCGATTATCCTTTCAGCCATGGTCGAGACTTATGCAGTTATCTCTCTCTTGGCGACAATCTTAATTTTGAACGGAATCACAGTTTAAAAATGAGCTTAGACAAGATTCTCAACGAGATAAAAAAAGACACAGAGAAAGAGATAGAAGAGCTTGAAAAAAAGCACTCTTTAGAGTTGAAGAAACTAGACAAGAAAAAGCAAAAAGAGTTAGACAGCTTAAAGAACAAGAGAGAAGAAGAGCTAAATGAAGCAAAAAAGAGAGCTTTAGCTGATTACGAAGAAGGCAAAAGATTTGAGTCTGAAATGAAGATATTGAATCTTAAAAACAATCTTTTAGAAGAGGCGGCTCTTGGTCTTAAGGAAGAGATGAAATCTTTTTCAGCTTCAGAAAAGAAAGATATCTTTGAAAGGGAGCTTGATAGATTTGATAAATATTTGAGTGAGAGTTTCACTGTCTCTGTTCCGCTTGGAAAAAAAGAAGAGTATCTCGACCTTTTCAATGAAAAAGCTGAGATTCAAGAGAAAGAGATTGGTCACGATGACGGATTTATCATTGAAAGCGATAAGTTCCTTTTCAGCGTCAATCTTTCTGACTTAATTGATCAAGCGATAGAAAAAGAAAAAGATTATTTTATAAAGATTTTGTTTCAGAAATGAGGTATCTTTTCTTCATCTCTTGGCTCAAGACAAGGGAAAAAAAGCTAGCAGATCAGATCGATTTTGATCGGATGATTAATGCTTCTAGTCTGGAAGAAAGCTTTAAAGTTCTTAACGACACCGATTATGCTCCCTACATCGCTAACAAGAGTTATCTTGATGTTGAAGAAGTTATAAAAGAGGAGAGAGAAGGGCTTAAGAAAAGTTTGAAGCATATGGGAATGGATCAAGACCTTTTAGATTTTCTTTTTTCAAGAGACGAAATATTTGCCTTAGGCAGAAGACTAAAGGAAGGTGAAGAGATTGATGATTATCAAGAGATAGTTAAAGAAATTAAAGAGAGAAATCCTCAGACAGCTAAAGAGATTGATGACTTTCTTGTTGAGATATATTTCAACCAGTTAATCAAGTTCTGTCTTGATAAAAAGGAGAAAGAGACTGCTAAGATTCTTAAAGATTACTGGCAAGAAAAGATTAGCAACGACGACCCGCAGACGAAAGAAGATCTTTTAATAGGACTAGAAGAAGAGATTATAAAGAAAAGCAAAGATGTTTTTAGCGGAGTCTTACCGCTCTTAAGCTTCTTTATTAGAAAAAGAAAGATAGATTCACTTATCAGGGGCATTTTTTCAGCAAAAAGAATTGGTCTTTCTTCTTCTAATATATTTGATTTATCACAAAAAACGAGAGCATTATGATTCAAGATAAAAGAATAGCCTTTGTTGGACCCAAGGAATACGCCAATGTGATGCGCTTTGCCGGTTTTGAGTCTTTCAAAGCTTTAACAAAGAAAGAAGCATCTGATTTAATAGAAGAATTAAAAGAAAAAGATTATGCTTTAATCTTTGTTTCTCAAGATGTTGCTCCAGAGAAGCTAGGATTAGATAGAGTTGTTTCTCTTCCTGGGGCAGTTGAAACTTCAGATAAAGACTATTTAAAACAAGAGATCATTAAAGCTATTGGCGGCGAGATAAATATAACTTAAAAGATGAATATGGAACAAAAAAAAGGAGAGATAATTAAAGTTTCTGGACCCTTGGTTGTTGCTAAAGGCATGGATGGATCCAGCATCTATGAAGTTGTTAAAGTTTCTAATCTTGGCCTTTTAGGTGAGATTATTGAGATTAGAGATGATATAGCATCAATTCAAGTCTATGAAGAGACATCAGGTATTGGCCCTGGAGAGCCAGTGGAAAGAACCGGTTCTCAATTATCGGTTGAACTTGGCCCGGGAATAATGGGAGGTATCTATGATGGTATTCAACGACCACTCAAAGATCTATTTGAAAAATCAGGCAACTTCATAACCAGAGGTATCAATGTACCTGCCTTAGATGAAGATAAAAAATGGAAGTTCAAACCGACAGTTAAAGAAGGAGACAAAGTTAAACCTGGAGACATTATCGGGGAAGTTCAAGAGATGTCAATTATTCACAAGATAATGGTTCCATCAAAAATTGAAGAAGGAGAAATTTCTTCGATTAAAGAAGGCGAATTCACCGTTAGAGAAGTTGTTGCTGAAATAAAAGATAGAGATGGTGGTCTTGAAAAAGTGACAATGGTTCAGAGGTGGCCAATTCGTGAGAAAAGACCAGTGGCGCAAAAGATGATTCCAAGCGAACTATTAACGACTGGCCAAAGAGTTATCGATACTTTTTTCCCTGTTGCCAAAGGAGGAACTGCTTCAGTGCCAGGACCATTTGGAAGTGGCAAGACGGTTGTTTTACAGCAAATTGCTAAGTGGGCCGATTCAGAGATAATTATCTTTGTCGGTTGTGGAGAAAGGGGTAACGAGATGACAGATGTCTTGAAAGAGTTTCCAGAACTTAAAGACCCCAAGACAGACAGACCTCTACTTGAGAAGACTATTCTTATCGCCAATACTTCAAATATGCCTGTGGCTGCACGTGAAGCTTCAGTTTATACTGGAATTACCATTGCCGAATATTTCAGAGACATGGGCTACAATGTCGCTTTAATGGCTGACTCCACTTCAAGATGGGCCGAAGCTTTAAGAGAGATGTCAGCGAGACTAGAAGAGATGCCCGGTGAAGAAGGTTATCCAGCTTATCTTAGCTCAAGAACAGCTTCTTTTTATGAAAGAGCTGGACTTGTTAAATGCCTCGGTTCTGATGATAGACAAGGGTCTTTAACTGTAATCGGTTCAGTATCTCCTCCTGGGGGTGACCTTTCAGAGCCAGTGACTCAAAACACACTAAGAACAGTTAAGGTCTTCTGGAGCTTGGAAGATAGATTGGCTTATGCCAGACATTTTCCAGCAATTAGTTGGCTCAACAGCTATTCCCTTTATATGGACAATTTAAAGAAATTCTTGGAGAAAGAAGCTGGCGTTAACTTTTCTAATAACAGAGAAGAAGCGATGAGAATCCTCAATAATGAATCGAGACTAGAAGAGATTGTTCGCTTGGTTGGCTTTGAATCTTTGTCAGATAAAGATAAGTTAACGATGGAAACAGCTAGAATTATCAGAGAAGATTTTCTTAACCAGAATGCTTTTGATGAGATAGACACCTATACTTCTCTTAAAAAGCAGAACAAGATGATATCAATGATAATTGATTACTATAAAAAAGGCTTAGAGCTTTTAAGCTCTGAAAAGAATATTAATGACATTTTAAACCTTCCGGAAAAAGCGGAGCTCGCTAAGGCAAAGTTTCTTCCAGAAGAAGATATAGAGTAATATGTTCAAATACAAGAAATTAAAAGAGATTGCCGGTTCTTTGGTCGTTGTCGACGGCGTCTCAAATATCAAATTTGAAGAGTTGGTTGAGGTTGAGTTACCTGACAAGACAAAAAGAATTGGCCGAGTTCTTGAGGCGAGTGAAGGCAAGGCGCTAGTTCAAATGTTTGAAGAGACAAGGGGACTTGACCCTTCATCAGCTAAAGTATCTTTTCTGGGCAAGACGATGACTTTAGGAGCCTCTGAAGAGATGTTGGGTAGAGTTTTTGATGGTTCCGCTAAACCATTAGACGGTCATCCATATCCAGTTTTAGAAAAGAGCCTTGATATTAATGGTAGTCCCATTAATCCTTATTGCCGAGAATATCCTGAGAACTTTGTGCAGACTGGAGTTTCAGCAATAGATGGCTTAAACACCTTGGTTAGAGGTCAAAAGTTACCGATATTTTCAGCTGCCGGTTTGCCGCATTCTCTTTTAGCGACTCAGATTGCGCGCCAAGCCAAGATTGAAGGTAACTTCAGTATCGTTTTTGGAGCAATGGGTATCACCTTTGAAGAATCAAGATTTTTTATTGAAGAATTTAAAAAGACAGGTGCTCTATCTAGGTCAACACTTTTTATAAACACAGCTTCGGATCCTGTTATTGAGAGAATTACTTTGCCACGATTAGCACTTACAGCGGCCGAATATTTAGCTTTTGAAAAAGACTATCACGTATTGGTTATCTTGATTGATATGACCAATTACTGTGAAGCATTAAGAGAAGTTTCAGCATCAAGAAAAGAGGTTCCCGGAAGAAGAGGTTATCCAGGCTATCTTTACACCGATTTAGCAACGCTTTATGAAAGAGCTGGATTAATTAAAGGCAAAAAAGGTTCAGTTACTCAGATTCCTATCTTAACGATGCCAGAAGACGACAAGACTCATCCAATTCCAGACCTTACTGGCTATATCACCGAGGGGCAAATTATGCTTTCCCGAAGTCTTTACCAGCAAGGCATCTATCCACCAATAGATGTTTTGCCAAGTCTTTCCAGGTTAAGAGACAAGGGAATTGGTCAAGGCAAAACCAGAGAAGATCATCCAGGACTAGCCAATCAATTGTTTGCTTCTTATGCCAGAGGGCAAGAGATTAGAGAATTAACAGTTATTCTAGGAGAATCGTCTTTGTCAGACACCGACAGAGCTTACCTTAGATTTGCCGAAGGATTTGAAGAGAAGTTTTTGAAACAAGATACCTATAACAACAGAGAGATAGAAGAGACTCTTGATATCGGCTGGCAACTCTTGAATATTCTTCCTAGAGAAGAGCTTAAGAGAGTTAAACAGAAAGACATTGATAAGCATCTAAAAAAGAACGATGAAGCTCAAGGTTAATCCAACAAGGCAGGAGCTACTCAAGATAAAGAAACGTCTCAAGACGGCAGAGTCGGGTCATAGCCTCCTTAAAGAAAAGCTTGATGGTCTTATGCAAGAGTTTCTAGCTAACATTAGAGGATTAAAATCAGCCAGAAAAAGATTAGAGGAAAAGATATCTCCAGCCTTTCTTGAATTTTTGATTTCCAACAATAGACTGGGCACTCAAAGAACAGAAGACTTGATTAGCCACCTTCCTTTGGCCGAAATTGATCTCTCTTTTTTCAACATTATGGGAGTTAAGATAAGAAAAGGTGAGATAAAGAACAGAGAAGAGATAAAGGAGTCAGAGATATCTTTAATTGCTACAGATAACAATCTTCATCAATCACGAGAGAAGATCATTGATGCAATTGATGATATTATCGAGTATGCCAATCTAACAATTAAAGTTCGCCTCTTAGCTGAAGAGATAGAAAAAACAAGAAGAAGGGTGAACTCTTTAGAGCACGTCTATATCCCTGAGATGGAAAGAATCAAGAAATATATCTCTCAGAAGCTGGAAGAGAGGGAAAGATTTGACAGAACAGTTGTGCTTAAATTGAAAGAGCTTATCAATTAATAGATTGACATTAATCATTTTTTGTAATAGTCTAAGTTAGTCTTGTTTAATACAAGATTTGGGTCCCGCAGATTTCTTGGTAGCTTATCTAATTAAAAGCGAAGAGAAGGAAGGGGAAAAGGTCGCTTTTAATTATTTTAAGTTAAAAAAATGTCCAAGAAACTTTATGTAGGAAATTTGTCATATGAGACAAATGAAGATTCATTAAAAGAAGCTTTTGCTGAAGCAGGAGCTGTTGAATCAGCATCAATCATTAAAGACAAGTTTTCCGGAAGATCAAGAGGTTTTGGTTTCGTTGAAATGGTAAATGATGAAGATGCTCAAAAAGCTATAGATCTCTTCAACGAAAAGGAAGTCGATGGTCGCAAGCTTGTTGTTAACGAAGCAAGGCCAATGACAGATAGACCCTCTCGAGACGAGTAAGATAATCTAAAAAAAGCCCGCAAGGGCTTTTTTAGTTTTCAATATATGATATAAATAGGTAATGAGAGAATATTCACTACCAAAACTAGGATATGATAATCTGGCTCCCTTTTTGTCTAGCGAGCAATTAAAGATTCATCATGAAAAGCATCACAAGAGCTATGTTGATGCCGTTAACAATATATTACAGGAGATGTCAGGCAAAGACATCAAGCAAAAGAGAGTTCTCAAGGACTTTTCTTTTAATATTGGTGGCCATCTTTTGCACTCTCTTTTCTGGAAGAATCTTTCTGATCAAAAGAAAGAGATGCCCCAAGAGATAAAAGATTCGATAGAAGAGAATTTCAATTCCTTTTCCGAATTCAAAGAAAAGTTTTCTAGCGCTGCTTTAACTGTTGAAGGCTCTGGTTGGGCAGCTTTGACTATCTGTCGAGAGACAGGTAACTTGATTATTTGTCAGATTGAAAAACACAACGTTAATATCTATCCCCATTTCGAGATACTCTTAATTCTAGATCTATTCGAGCATGCCTATTATATAGATTATCGAAACAAGAGAAACGACTATATAGATAATTTTTGGCCATTCGTTGATTGGCAAGAAGTCAACAATAGATTTACTCATTTTAATAAATGGCATAAGATAGAAAAAAATGAAGAAAATTCTCTTAATTGAAGATGATTCTTTTTTGGTAGATATTTATGTTACCAAGCTAGAAGAAAAGAAGTTCAAGGTAGATGCCGTTAGAAGCGGCGAAGAGGGGCTTGACTTACTAAAGAAAAACAAATTTGATTTAGTTGTCTTGGATCTATCTCTTCCCGGGATAGATGGTTGGCAAGTTTTGGAAGAGATGAGAAAAAATCGCAAAACCAAGAAAACCAAAGTCTTGATATTTTCTAATCATGAGATAAAAGAGAGAGCCAAGCTAGAGAAGCTCGATGCTCAAGGTTATTTAATTAAGATAAACTACACTCCAGACGAGATAGTTAGGGAGATTAAAGAGATTCTCTCTTAAAAGAATATGCCCATAAAGATAATTCAAGTTTTTGCTCACAAAAAACACGATAAGAGAATTGCTGACATCTTTCAGGGGTGTGAGAATTATTCCGAGAAATTAAACGAGGATAGAATTCTTGTTAGAGCTTTTGTTCCCTCAGAAGAGACCGAAAAGATTATGGATCTTCTAGAGAGCTATTTCTCTGAAGAAGAAGATTACAGGATAATTGTTGTGCCCGTAGAAGCCTCGATTCCTAGACCTGAAGAAAAAGAAAAAGAAGACAGCCCCAGCAGAGTTAGCAGAGAAGAACTCTACGCTAGCGTTTCCAGAAGTGCTGAGCTATCAAATGTCTATTTTTTCTTGATAATTGTTTCGTCTTTGGTGGCAGCTTTAGGTCTCTTGTATAGCAATTTTATAGCTATCATAGGAGCCATGGTAATTGCTCCTTTGTTGGGTCCCAATATAGCTCTCGCTCTAGCAACAACTTTAGCAGACCCTGAGCTTGCCAAAAAATCAATTAAAACCATTGTTAGCGGTCTTTTTCTTGCCTTGATAACATCTTTTTTTATTGGTCTCTTTTTGGGAGTGGATCCATCTGCTCCTGAGATTGCCTTAAGGACAGAAGTCGGCTTCGCCGACATCGTAATTGCCTTAACTTCAGGAAGCGTCGGTGTTATCGCATTTGCATCTGGCTACTTTTTAACATCTTTGATGGGAGTAATGGTTGCTGTTGCTCTATTGCCACCTTTAGTTGTCTTGGGAATGTTGCTCGGTTCAGGCCTTTGGTCACTAGCTCTACCAGCGGCCATTCTTTTAATGGTGAACTTAATCTGTATTAATTTATCCGGAATTGCAACCTTTATTGCTCTTAAGGTTAGACCAAGAACTTGGTGGGAGGCAGACAAGGCAAAAAGAGCCTCAAGATTGGCTCTCTTTTTGTGGCTGACTCTTTTATTGATATTGATATTCTTGGTTTTGATATAATTATTAATTAATAGCTATCTTCATGAGTGGTGCCAAGAAAGTATTGTTAATCATAATTGCGATTGTTTTTGTCTTTTCCAGCAACATATTTATCATTAGCAAAAGCTTACAAAAAGGTGTTTCGCAAGACTCTTTCTTTGAGAATCTTCTCAAAGAGATAGATATTAAGCCGATATTAATTCAAGGATTATCTTTGAGGCTTCAAGAAGAGCTTGCCCAAGAAGATGTTGAAGAGATACAGGAAACTCTTTTCAGCGCGATAGATGAGAGTTGGATTGATGACAATCTCGCATTGGTGATAGAAGATGTAAAATCTTTTTTAAAAGGTGAAAAAGATAATTTAGAGTCAGTTTTGAATTTCCAAGAGATAAAGAGTTCAATTATGGAAGAGACAACACTTCAAGAAAGATTGGACTTGTCAGAAAGCTTGGGCCTAGAAGGAGATATACTAGAGATGATACCAGATGAGATATATTTAGCAGAGATTTTAGGGGACTTTGAAGACAACAGAGAAACAAGGAATGTTTTTTTAACAACAGTGACACGAGCTTATAAGATATTGAAGATAGCTCTTTATGTCGTTCTAGCAATCTTGGCAATCATTATTCTCCTTGTTGCTGGATTGATAACAGGACTCAAGTGGCTTGGAATTTCAATGGCAATTTCCGGAGCTTCTATCATTGTTCAAATATCTCTTTTAAGAGGAATGGTCTTGAGTCAAGAAGCAGTTCAAGCTTACAATCTCTTGTTTCAAGAGATGAATAAGATATCCTTGATTTATCTTGCCTCTGGTTTAACTCTCTTTGTGGCATCAATTATAATCAAGAAGACTAGAAAAAAAGATGAAGTTCAGCTTCAGGATTCTTAAGAAAGAGAGAAAGAGTCAAGCAAGAAGAGGACTCGTTAAAACAAGACGGGGGGAGATAAGAACCCCGTGTTTTGTTCCTGTGGCGACAAAAGGAGCACTCAAGGGGACCTCTTTTGATGCCGTTAACAAGATGGGAGCTGAAATCTTCATGGTTAACACCTTTCATCTTTTTTGTAATCAAAGATATAAGGAAATTGCTAAATTCAAAGGTCTCAATAATTTCTTGAAGATTAAATATCCGTTAATGACCGACAGTGGCGGCTTTCAGGTTTTTAGTTTGGGCTCTGGTTGGGAATATGGAGTTGGCAAGATTGCTAAAAAAGAGGGTCTTTATGAAAAGAAAGAAGGCAAGGTTAAGATAAGCGATGATGGAGTAATCTTTAGGTCTCCATATAATGGTGATAAGTTAGAGATGACTCCAGAGATATCGATAAAAGTTCAAGAAAAATTGGGTGCTGACATTATATTCGCCTTTGACGAATGCACTTCGCCCCTTGATTCTTATGAATATCATAAAGAATCCTTGCAAAGAACAAACGATTGGGCTCAGAGATGCTTAAATGCTTTCAAAGCGAAGAATCAGGTCATGATGGGCATCATTCAAGGAGGTGAATACCAAGATTTAAGAAAAGAATCAGCCTCTTTTATAAACTCTCTCCCATTCTTTGGCTTTGCTATAGGTGGATCTTTTGGAGGCTCTTTTGGCGACAGCAAAAGTCAACTCAATAAAGTTCTAGACTGGGTTAATCCAATCCTAGATGAATCAAAGCCTAGACATCTTTTAGGTATAGGCGAGCCGGATGACATTTTGGAAGCAGTTGCAAGAGGAATCGATCTCTTTGATTGTGTTGTACCAACCAGATGGGCTAGACACGGAACAGCTTTAACTAGAAAGGGAAGGGTTAATATAAAGTCTTTGAAATATCTTAAAAGCAAAAAACCGATTGACGATAAATGTAATTGTTATGTCTGTCAAAGATATCCAGCAGCTTATATAAGTCACTTGATAAAAGAGAAAGAGATCTATGGCATGATGCTCTTAACAGACCATAATCTTCATTGGATTCTTAATTTCATGGCAGAAATTAGAAAATCGATAAAGGATTCTCGATTCACAGAATTCAAGAAGAAGTTTCTCTCTTGTTACAAAAGAAATTAATCTTTTTTTGGCTTTCTATTTGAGACGAATTTACACTCAGGGTAGAGGCTGCAGCCATAAAAGCTTCTGCCTTTTTTTGATTTCTTAACAACGACTTGACCTTTTTTGCATTCAGGGCAAGAGATATCCAAAGTCTTGTCATTGTTTTTGATATTTTTACAATCTGGGTAACTTGAGCATCCCCAAAAAGAACCGAAACGACTTCTTTTAAGAACCATCGGTGCACCACATTTTTCACACGGATCTTCACTGGTCTCTTCTTCGGTCGCTTTGGTATTTTTACACTCAGGATAATTTGAGCAAGCGAGAAATCGACCAAATCTACCAATCTTTGAGACCATCTTTGAATTGCACTTATCACAGATTTCATCAGTCTCTTTTTCAGTAACCTCTTTTTTGTCAATCTCTTTCTCTTTTTCTTTAAGCTTTTTTTCAAAAGGAGAATAGAAGTCTTTAATAACTGATGCCCAGTCCTTTTTACCAGTGGCAATTTCATCAAGATCTTTTTCCATATGAGCAGTGAAATCAGGGTCAACAATATTTGAGAAATGTCTTGTCAAAAAATCGCTGACAATTCTGCCTATTTCAGTGGGACAAAGCCTTTTTTCATCATCTTTTATTATATAGTTTCTTTCTTGGATAACAGAGATGATTGGTGAATAAGTTGATGGTCGGCCAACACCTTTTTCTTCAAGAATCTTGATAAGAGTCGCTTCAGTATATCTGGCCGGTGGTTGAGTGAAATGTTGCTCATCAATAACCTTATCAAGAGATAGCTCTTCTCCTTCGTCCAACTCTGGTAGAGTTTTTTCTTCAATCTTGATTGGATAAACTTTTAAAAAACCATCAAACTTAATTGTTTGACCTGAAGATTTTAAAGTGAATTTCTTTTCTTTGGTCTCTATCTCAACTGTTAAGCGACTCATAACAGCGCTAGACATTAAAGAGGCGACGAATCTTTTCCAGATTAATTGGTATAACTTGAATTGTCTATCGTCTAAGTTCTTTACCTCTTTAAGTGATGTCGGTCTTATAGCCTCATGTGCTTCTTGAATATTTTTCTTTTTTGACTTATGTTGTGGTCCTTGCCAATACTCTTGGCCATAATTAGAGACTATGAAATCTTGAGCTTGGTTAATCGATTCTTTGGAAAGATTGTAAGAATCAGTTCGATGATATGTTATAAGCCCTTTTTCATAAAGTTGCTGAGCAACTCTCATAGTTAGTTTAGAAGAGAATCTAAGTCTTTTATAGGCCTCTTGTTGCAAAGTACTTGTGATAAAGGGGGGTAGAGGACTCTTCTTTACATCTTTACGCTTAATATCACTTATTAGATATCGCTCCTTCTCTAATTCTTCTTTTATCTTGTGAGCATCTTCTTTTTTTTGTAAGAAGAATTTAGGAAGTTTTTTTCCATCAATTTTAACTAGTTGAGCCAAGAACTTGGAATCATCTTTATTGAATTGAACATCAATTGTCCAATATTCTTCTTTCTTGAATTCTTCAATCTCTTTTTCTCGATCAACGATGAATTTTAAAGCTACCGATTGAACTCTTCCGGCAGAGAGACCTCTAATTATCTTTTTCCATAAAAGAGGAGATAGCTTATAGCCGACTAATCTATCAAGGATTCTTCTCGCCTGCTGAGCATTAACAAGATTGATGTCAATCTTTCTCGGATTATTCAAGGCATCTTTAACTGCTTTCTCAGTTATCTCATGAAAAGCGACTCTATCAAAGTCGTCTGATTTCAAGATGTAGCTTAGGTGCCAAGAGATGGCCTCTCCTTCTCTGTCGGGATCTGTTGCCAGAATGATTGAGTCGGCTTTTTTGGCTAAACTTTTTAATTCTTGAGCTCTTTTTTTCGCTTTTGACTCAATCACATATTGAGGCTTGAAATCGTTTTCTATATCTATGCCGATCTTGCTTTTTGGCAAATCGCGAATATGGCCGTATGAAGATACGACCTGATAATCTTTCTTTAAAAATTTTTGAAGAGTCTTCGCTTTTGTTGGACTTTCAACAATAACTAATTTCATCTTTTCAAGGAATTAAATATAGAGGCAGCTTTTTCCAATCCCTCGGCAACTATCATTTCAACTGCTTGGCTCGTATTTTTCAAGGCAGAATTTAGCTTATCAATCTCATCTTCTTTGAAATTTTGCAAGACGAAATTTCTTGCATTTTTTGGTTTTTGCAAAGGA
>PWOE01000121.1 GCA_003557585.1 Candidatus Nealsoniibacteriota bacterium
CCTCCAATTTCTCTGGTCCACTTAAAGACAAACCAAGCAAGAATTAAGAGAAGGATAATCATAGGAATTCTTGACCAAAGAATCATCGCTCTTGGATCGTTATCTGATTGATAAAGAAACTCATTACCTAAATCGAATTGAACCCACCAGCGAGGAGCCTCTTGGCTATGTTGCCAATTTTCGCTTGTATAAGGAAAATTCAAATCCATGAAAAGTAGGGGTAGAGAAGAGAAGCTCTTGATTAATGGCGGATGCTCGGGATTTATTCTGAAATCATTATATTTTAAATAAGAATAGCCAGCTGGAATATGAGCCTTCTCATCAAATGTTAAAGCATTAAGGTTGGCCGTGATTAAAGAAATGGTGAAAAGAAAAAGGAGCAATAACCCAGCAATTATCTTTGTTTTTTTATTATTCATAGTTTATTGAATTTTTACTGTTAATACAATTATTTTAACAAATTAATTATTAAAACTAAAGAGATTAGCAGTCATAGCTCTTGACTGCTAACTATTTTTTGCTACAATTAATGCTAGTAAAATTAAAGATATGACCCTTAATAAAAGACAAGAGCATCTTTTGAACAAGGTTATTAAAGAGCATATTCGCCAAGCTGAACCGATAAGTTCAGAACACTTGAAGAAGAGATATAAGATAGACTTATCTTCAGCAACGATCAGGAATGAGATGCAAAGATTAACCGATTTAGGTTATCTTTATCAGCCACATACTTCTGCCGGAAGAGTTCCGACAGACAAAGGATACAGATATCTAGTAGATTCTTTGATTGATGCCGATGCCTTTGATGACGAGATAGACAAAGAGATAAGAGAGATGAAAAAAGCTCAAGACTGTTTAGCTTTTCTTCAAGAGACCAACAAACTCTTGAGTAGCTTATCTTCTGGTCTAGTTTTTTCATTTCTGCCCGATGGTAATTTTTGCTTAAGAGAAGGTTGGATCAGAGTTTTCAAGGATCCTGAGTTTTCTGACATCAGATACACAAGAAGATTTCTCTCTATGATAGATTCTTTTGAAAAGAACATTGATGAATTCGACTTAGGCGATTTCTCAATAAAGATATATATTGGCAAAGAGGTTCCGATACCAAAATCAGAGGATTTCAGCATCTTGGTTTCAAAGTTTTCATTCAAAGAGAGAGAGGGAATATTATCTATTATGGGCCCTAAAAGAATGCCTTATAATTTAAATGTACCCCTTATAAATTCAGTGATAAGAATACTAAAAGAGAATAATTTATGACTAAAGAGCAAGACCTCAAAAAGCTAAAAAAGGAGTTAGAAGATTGCAAAAAAGAAAAAGAGAACTTTTTGAATAATTGGAAAAGAGAAAAAGCAAACTTTGAGAATTACAAGAGAGAGGAGAATGAGAGATTTAAAAAGATAATCGATTATAATTCCAGAAGCATCGTTTTAAAGATTTTGCCGATTATTGATAGCTTTGACCTTGCAGCTGAAAAGATACCTAAAAATGAGATAGAAAAGAATGAATTTATCAAAGGTCTTTTAAACATCAAATCATCTTTGAAAGTCTTCTTGAAGAATGAGGGAGTGGAAGAGATAGATTGCTTAGGCAAGAAATTTGACCCTCATTTACATGAAGCCGTAGAGATGGTTGATGCTGACGAAAGTGGTTTAATAATTTCAGAAGTTCAAAAAGGATACAAGATGAACGATGAACTTATTAGACCAGCTAAAGTTAAAGTTTCAAAATAATATTATAAAGTTTAATAAATAGTAAAAATATGGGAAGAATATTAGGAATAGATTTAGGCACAACCTTTTCTGCCATGGCAATTATGGAGAATGGTGAAGTTAAGATAATAGAGAACAGCGAAGGTTCTCGAACAACTCCATCTGTGGTAGCAACTACCAAGAATGGAGAAAGAGTTATTGGAATAGTTGCTCGAAGACAGCAGATAACAAACTCAGAAAACACTATATTCGCAGCTAAGCGACTTATTGGAAGAAGGTATAAAGATGAAGAGGTGCAAAAAGATAAAAAACTCTTGCCTTATGAGATAAGAGAGGCAAGCGATGGAAGCGTCGAAGTTAAGATGGGAGACAAGTGGTATAAACCAGCAGAAATTTCAGCTATGGTTTTACAAAAACTCAAAAAAGATGCTGAGCAAAAGATAGGTGAGAAGATTACAGAGGCAATTATTACTTGTCCAGCCTACTTTGATGACTCACAAAGAAAAGCGACCAAGGTTGCTGGAGAGATTGCTGGGCTAGATGTTAAAAGAGTTATAAACGAACCGACAGCGGCAGCTCTTGCTTATGGCTTAAACAAAAAGAATGACCAAAAAGTCGTGGTCTATGATTTCGGTGGTGGAACTTTTGACGTTTCTGTTTTAGATATTGGCGAAGACACAATTGAGGTTAAAGCGACCAGAGGTGACACTCACTTAGGAGGTGAAGATTTTGACCATAGAATAACAGAGTGGCTAATTGAAGAATTTAAAAAAGACCAAGGAATAGATCTCTCTAAAGATAAGTTAGCTTTACAGAGGCTTAAAGAGTCAGCTGAAAAAGCCAAAATTGAATTATCTACTTCGCTAGAGACAGAGATTAACATTCCTTTCATTACATCAGATTCCGATGGACCGAAACATCTTTATTTCAAGCTTTCAAGAGCGAAACTAGAAAGTTTAGTTGAGAGCTATATCAAGAAGTCGATTGAAATTACAGAAAAAACCGTTAAAGAATCAAAGATTGATATCAAAGAGATTGATGAAATTGTCTTGGTTGGTGGACAGACCAGAATGCCCAAGATACACGAAGAGATTAAAAAGCTCTTTGGCAAAGAACCGAACAAAGAGATTAATCCAGATGAAGTGGTTGCTATCGGAGCAGCAACTCAAGGGGGTATCTTGCAAGGAGATGTTAAGGATGTCTTATTGCTTGATGTAACTCCATTATCTCTAGGCATTGAGACTCTTGGGGGTGTTAACACTGTTCTTATATCAAAAAACACAACGATACCGACATCTAAGAGTCAAACATTCTCAACAGCGGCTGACAATCAGCCATCAGTTGAAATCCACGTCTTGCAAGGAGAGAGGCCTATGGCTCAAGACAACAAAACTCTAGGTAAGTTTATTCTTGAGGGATTACCTCCAGCTAGAAGAGGGGTGCCCCAGATAGAGGTTTTGTTTGATATTGATGCCAATGGAATTCTCAGTGTTTCAGCCAAGGATAAGGCGACCAGCAAGTCTCAATCTATCAGAATTGAAAGTGCTTGTGGTATCTCAAAAGAAGAAGCTGAGAAGATGAAGAAAGATGCCGAAATGCATGCTGAAGAAGACAAAAAGAAGCAAGAGATGATTGAAATTAAGAATAATGCTGAAAATATTATCTACTACACTGAAAAGACTCTTGAAGAGGCCAAAGATAAAATTGATGAAGAGACCAAAAAGAGCATTCAAGAAAAGGTAGAGGAGTTGAAAAAGATTAAGGATGGTGATAATATGGACGACATTAAAGAAAAGAGCGAAGCTTTATCTCAAGAGATTCAGAAGATTGGAGCAGAGATGTATAAAGAACAAGAAGCTCAAAAAGATAAACCAGAATCTTCTGAAGCTGAAGAAACCGAAAAAGCTGAAGAGGCTGAAGAGGTTAAAGAAGAAGACGAAGACAAGAAAGAAGAATAATTCTTGAATTGAAAAACCGAAAGTAGATACATGAAAGATTACTATCAAATTTTGGGCATCGCTAAAGGTGCCTCTAAAGAAGAAGTTAAAAAAGCCTATAGAAAACTAGCCCATAAGTATCACCCCGACAAGAAAGGCGGTGATGAGGCTAAATTCAAAGAGGTAAACGAAGCCTACCAAACCTTATCTGACGACAGCAAGAGAAGTCAGTATGATAAGTTCGGTAGAGTCTTTGAGGGTGGCCAGGCTCCAGGAGCTGGTCATGGCTTTGAAGGATTTCAAAGCTGGGGCTTTGACCAAGGAGCTGGTTTTGACTTTGATATGGGCGATTTAGGAGACATCTTTGAAGGAGCTTTCGGTTTTTCATCATCTAGAAACAGGAAAGAAGATCTTAGAAAAGGCAAAAGCATCGAGGTTAGTCTTGAGATATCACTGGAAGACACTCTCAAGGGAGTTAAAAAAGATTTTCTTATCAAAAAGTTTGTCTCTTGTTCTCGTTGTGATGGAGTTGGAGCTGAGCCTGGAACAAAGAGAAACCAGTGCCTTTCTTGTAGAGGAACTGGAAAGGTTCAAGAAATCAAGAGAACATTTTTTGGATCTTTCACTAATATTGCAACTTGTCCTGAATGTGACGGCGAAGGTCAAAAGCCAGAAAAACCATGCAATGTCTGTAGTGGCGAGGGCAGAATTAAAAAAGAAGAGAAAGTTGAAGTCTTTATCCCAGCAGGCATCGATACCAATCAGGTTATAAAAGCCTCAGGCAAGGGTCATGCTGGCAAGAAAAGCGGTCAAGCAGGCGACTTATACATCAGAGTCTTTGTTAAGAAGCATCGAGTTTTTGAACGCAAAGGAGATGACTTGTTAATGAAGTTGCCAATCAAGATATCTGATGCCTTGTTAGGCGGTCAGGTAAAGATAAAAACAATTGACGGAAAAGATATTTCTGTTAAAATCCCTGCAGGGACAGAGTCAGGCAAAGTCTTGAGAGTTTCAGGCAAAGGAATTCCTAGATTTTCTGCATTTGGAAGAGGCGATCTTTACGTTAGGCTAATTATTGATGTCTCTAAAAAATTAACAAAGAAACAGAAAGATCTTTTGAAAAGCTTACAAGAAGAGGGATTGTAAGCCCCGCTAACTCAACGGTAGAGTAACGGCCTTTTAAGCCGGTGGTTGTAGGTTCGAATCCTACGCGGGGCACAAATCTATTTGTAAAGATTACTGCGAAAGTAATCTTTTTATTAAAGACTTTTTCAAAAAATTCATTAAAGTTATTTTTTGATTTATTTCGTTATTTTTGATAAAATTGGAAGCATGAAGATCAGAAAGAAATCAGTAGCTATCCTTCTCATATCCGGAATCTTATTTACCGGATTTGTTTTGGGTTACACCGTTAGAGATTCATATCTGTTGAAGATACAGTCACCACCAGACGATGTCGACTTTTCTCTTTTTTGGGAAGCTTACCACATTCTTGAAAAAAACTTCTTCAACATCGAAGATATCGATTATCAAGATTTAGTTCATGGAGCTGTCTCAGGCATGGTTGATTCACTTAAAGATCCTCATACGATATTCTTTAATCCCGAAGATACCAAAAGATTCTTGGAAGACACTGATGGCAGATTTGAAGGAGTCGGTATGGAGGTCGGCTTAAGAGACGACAAGATTACTATTATTGCACCGATGAGTGGCTCTCCAGCAGACAAATCAGGCCTTTCGGCTGGTGATGTTATAGTTAAGATTAATGGCACAGATACTTCAGAGATATCTATTGAAGAAGCAGTTAACTTGATTAGGGGACCTAAAGGAACTGAAGTTGTCTTGTCTATAATAAGAGATGATTGGCAGGCTCCGAGAGAGATATCTGTAATAAGAGATGTTATAGAGATTCCGTCAATTGAGTGGCAATTAGTTGATGATATAGCTCATATCGAGTTTCAACATTTCTACAAAAAAGCTAACGATGATTTCAAAGAACTTGTCTTTGATGTATTGAATAGCGAAGTCAAGGGAATCGTTTTAGATATGCGATACAACTCAGGGGGCTATTTGGATATAGCTGAAAATATTGGAGGTTGGTTTCTTGAGAAGGGCACTCTTTTTATGATAGAAGATCATGGTGATTATAAAGTTGAGAGAAGAACCAAAGGAACAGGCCGACTATTTGAATATCCAATTGTTATTCTTGTCAATGAAGGGTCAGCATCGGCAGCAGAGATTTTGGCAGGGGCTTTGCGTGATGAAAGGGGTTCATTAATAGTTGGCAAGACCTCTTTTGGCAAGGGTTCGATCCAAGGACTCTATTACTTGAGTGATGGATCATCAATTAAGATAACGGTCGCTAACTGGCTTACCCCCAAAGAAAAGAAGATATCTGGCGAAGGCATAGTTCCCGACTTTGAGATTGATAATTTAGAGGATGGAGTTGATAGGCAGCTTGAAAAGGCTATTGAAGTATTGCAAGAAATAATATAAACTGATTTAATTGGTTAAAATAAATTAGATTAAAAGATTACTATGAAGGTTATTCTCATACAAGACGTTGAAGGATTAGGAAAAAAATATGATGTTAAAAATGTAAGTAATGGTTATGCTAGAAACCATCTTTTACCTAATAATTTAGTTAAAGAAGCTACCAAAGAAGCTCTTAAATGGCTGGAGATGCAGAGTGAAATTATTGAAAAAGAGAGAGAAGAAGAGCTTAAGAAGATTCAAAAAACAGTTTCGAAGATTGATGGTTTTGAATTGAATTTCACGGTTAAAGTTGGAGACAAAGGTCAGCTTTTTGAATCAATTAATGAACAAAAGATAAAGGATGCACTCAAAGAAGAAGCTGGGGTTGAAGTTTCAAAAAAACAAGTAGTTTTAAGTGAGCCAATTAAAGAAGTGGGGGAGTTCTCTCTTAAAATTAATTTTGATCACAATTTAGAAGCAAATATTAAAGTTCTTGTATCTGAAGAATAATTAATTTGATGCCAAAGATAATTTTCATTGCTGGAGGAGTAATGTCAGGAATAGGCAAGGGAATTGCCACATCCAGTATCGGCAAAATCCTTCAAGGTAAAGGTTTCAAGGTCACAGCAATTAAGATTGACCCATATATCAACATCGATGCAGGAACAATGAACCCCGTTGAACATGGGGAAGTTTTTGTTACTGAAGATGGTCTGGAATGCGATCAAGACATAGGCAACTATGAAAGATTTCTTTCGGAAAATCTCTACAAGGACAATTATATGACCACGGGAAGAGTCTATCTTGAGGTAATTAAAAAAGAAAGAAACTTAGATTTCAAAGGAAGGTGCGTCGAGGTTGTGCCCCATATTCCAGAAGAAGTAATATCTAGAATCAATAAAGCAGGTAAAAAAAATAAAGCTGACTTTGTCTTGGTTGAGATAGGGGGCACCGTTGGTGAGTATCAAAATCTCTTGTTTCTTGAAGCGGCAAGAATGATGCGCCTGCAAAGACCAAAAGATGTCTTGTTTATCTTGATGACTTATCTACCAATTCCGAATGTTATTGGTGAAATGAAGACCAAGCCGACTCAAAATGCAGTTAGATCGTTGAATGAGGCTGGAATTCAGCCAGATATCATCCTAGGTAGGTCTAGTAAGCCGTTAGATCAACCGAGAAAAAGAAAGATATCTATGTTTTGCAATATTGAGCCTCAAGATATAATTTCAGCTCCTGACGTCGATTTGATCTATGAGATTCCAATGAACTTTGAAAAAGATAAATTAAGCAACAGAATTCTCAAGAAGTTCAAGATGCGATCACGCAAGAAAGATTTAAAAGAATGGAGAAAATTGGTTAGTCAAATAAGAAGAGCTGAAAAGGTGGTAAAGATAGGTATAGTTGGCAAATATTTTGAAACAGGAGACTTCACTTTAAAAGACTCGTATCTCTCAGTTATTGAATCAATTAAATATGCTGCTTGGCACTTCAAAAGAAAGCCA
>PWOE01000023.1 GCA_003557585.1 Candidatus Nealsoniibacteriota bacterium
AAAGATTAATAAAACTTTTGTCTTCACTGGCTCTTTGAAATCTTTAAGCAGAGATTCAGCCAGAGAAAAGATTCTTGATCTTGGTGGTAAGGTTTCTCAAGAAATATCTTCCAAGACAGACTTTCTTGTTGTTGGCGATAATCCTGGCTCAAAACTGAAAAGAGCAGAAGAGTTGAATGTTAAAAGAATAGATGAAAAAGAGTTTTTAAAGATAATAGGCTCATGACATCTACAATCATTAATCATTTAAAAAAGATAGACTGGCTTATCGCTTTTTCGGCTCTTGCTTTATCTCTCTTTGGACTTTTATCTATATATGGCCAAGAAGCTACAAATAATTTCTACAAGCAATCGATCTTCATTGTTATTGGATTTCTTTTAATGATTCTTGTCAGTTTCTTTGATTGGCGAGCGCTGAAAGAGCACCCTCACTTTGTTCTCTTTCTCTATTTCGCTGGAATAGCATTGCTTTTAGGCCTTTTTATCTTTGCTCCCGCACTAAGAGAAGTCAGGAGATGGTATGTTTTTGGACCGGTCTCTTTTGACCCAGTCGAGTTCTTCAAGATTGTCTTGATCATCCTTTTAGCTAAATTCTTTTCTAAAAGACACGTTGAGATGTACAAATTCTCACATATCGTCTTTTCAGGGATATATGTTTTGGTTCCTGCAGTGATTACATTTTTTCAACCAGACATGGGTTCAGCGATTATTCTTGTCGCTCTCTGGCTGGGAGTTCTCTTTGTCTCAGGAATTAAAATTAAGCACTTCTTGATACTCTGTCTAATAGGAATATTGATCTTGACTTTAAGCTGGTCATTTCTTTTGAAAGATTATCAGAAAGTTAGAATTACAGCTTTTCTAGAACCACACGTTGATCCTCAGGGGATAAACTGGAATCCCGAGCAAGCAAAGATAGCTATCGGGTCTGGTGGAATATTAGGTCAAGGAATAGGAGAAGGGGGGCAAACAAGATATGGGTTTCTACCAGAATCTCAGACAGACTTTATCTTTGCAGCGATAGCTGAAGAGACAGGCATTGTTGGGGTCTTGATTCTCTTGTCTCTATTCTCCATCCTTCTTTTTAGAGTTTTAAAGGTTGCCTTGATTGCCCCTGAAAACTTCTCGCGACTTTTTTGCTTCGGTTTTGTTATTTTGATTGCTTCTCAGGCTTTTATAAATATAGGTATGAACCAAGGTCTATTGCCAATAGTCGGCTTACCTTTACCTTTTGTTAGTTACGGCGGCAGCAGTTTAGTCTTTAGCTTTATCGGCCTCGGTATAGTGCAAAGCATTAAAGCGAGCAATTAAGGCTTGACAAAATTTCAATTAAAAGTAAACTCTAGTTTAAGCACTTTTTTTGATAATCACTTGACGATTACCATTTATAGAATTATTTCACGATTATTTTCATAGGACACCTTGCCCTAGTTTTTTTTACTTAGGGTAATTTTGCTTTATTTCAATTTAATTATAGAAATCAGTGCCCTCTGGGAGAGTTTTTAATTTTCCTAACGGTTAAATATTTTATGCAAAAAACTTTAACTAAAAATTTTGGTAAATCAAAGGTTTCTCTGCCAGTGCCATATCTTCTTTCTATGCAAAAGGATAGTTGGCAAAGAATGTGGCAAGAGGGAATTAAAAATCTTTTTATCGAAGCTTCTCCAATTAAAGATTATACCGGCAAAGAGTGGGAGCTCTGGTTTGTTGATTATAAGTTGGGCGAATCAAAGTATAGCAGCGATTACGAAGCCAAGGAGAACAATGATTCATATGAGGCTCCACTGAGAGTTATTGCTAAGCTTGTTAATATTAAAACCAAAGAAGAAAGAGAACAAGAAGTTTTCTTAACCGATTTTCCCCTTATGACAGAGAGGGGAACTTTTATTGTTAATGGAGTAGAAAGAGTTGCTGTTTCGCAACTTATTAGATCGCCAGGAGTCTTTTTCAATGCGCAGCCAGTGAAAAGAAAAGATTACTTTGGTGCCAAGATAATTCCCAACAGAGGAGCTTGGTTGGAACTTGAAACAGAAAACACAGGCGTTATCAGTGTCAAGATAGATAAAAAGAGAAAGATGCCAGTGACGACCTTGATAAGAGCCTTCTGTTCTTCAGACAAAGGAAAACCTCTTTCCAATGAAGAGATTAAAAAGCTTTTTGCCAAAGAGGATGTCGGCGAGATAAACCATATAGAAGAGACTTTAAAGAAAGATATTGCCGAGACAAAAGAAGAAGCGATGATTGAAGTTTACAAGAGATTAAGACCTGGCGATATTGCGACTGCTGAAACAGCCAGCGAGTTGATTAATTCAACTTTCTTTAATTTTGCTAGATATGATTTGTCGGAGGTCGGTCGTTGGAGGATGGCTCAAAGATTGCCACTGACTCTGAAGAAGGAAAAGATTGAGACGGATGATAGAGTTCTTAAACCGGAAGATGTAGTTGAAACGGTAAGAGAGATTATTCGTTTAAACAATGACCCTCAAGCCAAATCAGATCAGATAGATCATCTTGGCAATAGAAGAATAAAGACTTTTGCTGAAATATTAGAGAGTAGGTTGAGATTAGGGATTATCAGAATGGAGAGACACATCAAAGATAAACTTTCCACCTTAGAGCCATTTGATATAACCCCATCACAGGTAATTAATTCGCGACCCTTCATGGCAGCTGTAAAGGAATTTTTTACCTCTTCTCAAATATCTCAATTCATGGATAACGAGAATCCTTTAGCTGAGCTAGAGCATAAAAGGAGATTAACTGCAACTGGGCCTGGTGGATTAACAAGAGAAAGGGCTGGCTTTGAAGCTAGAGATGTTCAGCCATCTCACTATGGCAGAATATGTCCAATTGAAACTCCTGAAGGAGCAAATGTTGGCTTGGTAGTTCACCTGTCAACCTTTGCCAAGATTAATCGATATGGCTTCATTGAAACACCATATTTCAAAGTTAATAAAGGTAAGATATCTTCTGATCTTCGCTATCTCAATGCCTACGAAGAAGAAGCATATAATATTGCTCATGGTGGAGTCGATATCAACGACAAAGGAGAGATCGTTTCAGCCAAGGTTGAGGCCAGAGTTCAAGGGGAGCCGGGTATAGTTGAAAAAGATAAAATTGATTTTATCGATGTCTCTGCAGAGCAATTTATCTCTATAGCGACATCTTGCATTCCCTTTCTTCAAAACGATGACGCCAACAGAGCTTTAATGGGATCTAATATGCAGAAACAGGCAGTTCCTTTATTAAATCCTAAAACACCACTTGTCTCTACAGGAGTTGAAGAAAAGGTTGCTCAAGATTCTGGTCAGATAATTATCAGTGACATCAATGGCACAATAGAATCAGTTGATGCCGAGCATATCATTGTTAAACCAGACAGCGCTAAAGATAAGAAGAGAAGATATGATTTAAAGATATTCTCTAAAGGAAATCAAAACACAACATTTCATCAGAAACCGATAGTCAACAAGGGACAAAAAGTCAAGAAAGGAGATGTTTTAACCGATGGAGGCAGTATCTCTAATGGACGAATGGCATTAGGGCAAAATGTTTTAGTCGCTTTCCTTTCTTGGAGAGGTTTAAACTTTGAAGATGCCATCATCGTTTCTGAAAGATTAGTACAAAAAGATACCTATACCTCAGTGCACGTAGAAAGCTTTAATTGTGATGTCAGAGAGACAAAGCTTGGTCCTGAAGTTACCACTAGCGATATTCCTAATGTATCAGAAAAGAAGCTCAAGGATCTAGATGAAGAAGGAATAATAAGAGTTGGTGCTGAAGTTGGGCCAAATGACATCTTGGTTGGTAAGATATCACCGAAAGGAGAAGCCGACTTAACTGCTGAAGAGAGACTCTTGAAAGCGATCTTTGGCGACAAGGCGAAAGAAGTGAAAGACTCTTCTCTTTTAATGGATCATGGCAAGAGAGGTAGAGTCATCGGAGTCAAGATATTCTCAAGAGATATGGGACATAAGCTTGATCCAGGAGTTATTAAAAGAATAGAAGTTCATATCGCTGAGACGAGAAAGATACAAGGTGGTGATAAACTTGCTGGAAGACACGGTAACAAAGGAGTTATCTCTAAAGTCTTGCCGGTTGAAGAGATGCCTTATCTAGAAGATGGCACGCCCGTTGACATCATTCTTAACCCTCTATCAGTTGCTTCCAGGATGAATATTGGACAGATATTAGAGACTCACCTTGGCTGGGCAGCAGACAAGTTAGGATATATCGCCATAACACCATCATTTTCTGGGGCTAATGAAGAAGATATTAAAAAAGAGCTCAAGGAGGCCGGCCTACCTGAGGATGGTAAAGCAGTCTTGTATGACGGTAATAGTGGACTTCCTTTTCCTGAAAAAATTACTGTTGGTATGATGTATATGATGAAGCTTATTCATATGGTCAAAGACAAGATTCATATGAGATCAATCGGTCCATATTCATTAATTACTCAACAGCCATTGGGTGGTAAGGCTCAATTTGGAGGCCAGAGGCTGGGAGAGATGGAAGTCTGGGCTTTAGAGGGTTATGGCGTTGCGAATGTTCTGCAAGAGATGATGACAATTAAATCTGATGATGTACCCGGTAGAGCTGCAGCTTATGAATCGATACTAAAAGGTCAACCAATCAAGAATCCAAGCATTCCTTCTTCTTTCAGTTTGCTAGTTAATGAGATTAAATCATTAGGTTTATCAGTAGAAGTTAAAGAGAAAGTTAAAAGAAAAGACGAAGAAGAAGATGAAGATAGCAACAATTAACATTTTTTAATATGAGAGTTGCCGATTTAGAATCAATCAGGATAAAAATTGCTTCACCAGACGATATCATGAACTGGTCATTTGGTGAGGTTATAAAACCTGAAACAATTAATTATAGAAACCAAAGACCTGAAAAGGACGGTCTTTTTTGTGAAAAGATATTTGGTCCAGAAAAAGATTATGAATGTTATTGCGGTAAATACAGAAAGATAAGATATAAGGGCATAATCTGTGACAGGTGTGGCGTCGAAGTCACTAAGTCATCTGTGAGAAGAGAAAGAATGGGTCATATCAAGCTTGCCTGCCCAACCTCTCACATCTGGTTTCTCAGAGGTGTTCCTTCAAGAATTGGCATGATTCTGGATATTCCAACTCAAAAGCTTGAGAAAGTTATATATTTCGCAGCATATATCGTGACCAAAGTTGACCAAGAAGCTAAAAAACAGGTTCTGGCTGAAATAGAGAACGAACACAAGCAAAAATCACAACCCCTAAAGAAGAGCAACTCTAAAGAAGAGCTTCAAGAGCTTAAAGAATTGAAGTCAAAGGCTGAAGAAGAGGTTGCTAATATAGATGATTTAAAAGTCTTGACTGAGGCTGAGTATTATGATTATTCGTTGAAATATGGCGAGATATTTGAAGCTGGCACTGGTGCCGAAGCGTTAAGAAAGATATTTGAAAGAGTTGATCTCAAGGAGTTGGGCGACAAGATAGAAAAACTACTTGAATCATCTTCAGCTAGTGAAAAGATAAAGCTTCTTAAAAGATTAAAGGTAGTCAAGGGAATGGAAAAAGCAGGCATCCGACCAGAATGGATGTTTCTAAATACGATTCCAGTTTTACCGCCTGACCTTAGGCCAATTGTTCAACTTGATGGAGGCCGTTACGCATCTTCTGACTTGAATGATCTATACAGAAGAGTTATCAACAGGAACAATCGTTTGAAATATCTCTTAGATATTAATGCTCCAGATGTCATCGTTAGAAATGAAAAGAGGATGCTACAAGAAGCAGTGGATGCTCTGATTGATAATGAGATGAGAAAAGGGGTAACCACTCAAGCAACAACTGGTGGAAGGCGCCTATTAAAATCATTGGCAGATATCTTGAAGGGTAAACAGGGAAGATTTAGACAAAACTTGCTAGGCAAAAGAGTCGATTATTCAGGAAGATCAGTTATCGTAGTTGGTCCCGACCTCAAGCTTTATCAATGCGGACTACCTAAAAAGATGGCCTTAGAGCTCTTTAAACCATTTGTTATTAGCAAGATACTGGAGAGAGAATTAGCTTATAATGTAAGAAGCGCTACCAGATTAATTGAAGAAGAGACAGATGAGATTTGGAGTATTTTAGAAGAGATAGTTAAAAACAAAGTGGTTCTGCTTAATCGTGCGCCAACACTGCATCGATTAGGAATTCAGGCTTTTGAACCTATTCTTATAGAAGAGAATGTCATTAGGTTACACCCTTTGGTCTGTGCCGCTTTTAATGCTGACTTTGATGGTGATCAGATGGCGGTGCATCTACCCTTATCAGACGAAGCCCAGAAAGAAGCAAGAGAAATCATGCTCTCATCAGTTAACCTACTTAAGCCAGCGACAGGAACTCCAATTGTCTCCCCAGAGAAAGACATGGTTTTAGGATGTTATTGGCTGACAAAGATAATTGATAAGGAAAAGGGAGAAGGAAGCCTGTATGGATCTGAGGAAGATGCCATGATCGCTCAGGAGTTTGATAAAGTGAGTTTAAGGGCCAAGATTAAAGTTAGAATAGATGGCGAAATCATTGAGACGAGTGTCGGTCGTATAATATTCAATCGCTCTCTACCTAAAGATTTTGAATTTCAAAATAGCTTAATGGGAGCCAAGAATTTAAAAGAGGTTGTTAGAAAAGTGATTGAGCTTTCTGGAAAGAAAGTAGCTCAAGAAGTCTTAGATGAGATTAAGAGTCTAGGCTTTCATTATGCAACTATTTCTGGCGTCTCTTGGGGCATGGATGACTTAATTGTCCCTCAAGAGAAAGGTGAAATCATTACTCGAGCAGAAAAAGAAGTAGAAAAAGTAGATACTTATTACAAAAAAGGACTTTTGTCTCGTGATGAAAAACGTGAAAAGAATATTGAGATTTGGCATGGAGCCAAGAAAGAGATAGAGAAGCTTGTTCCTCAAACTCTGCCCGAGAATGGTTCTGTCTTTACTATCATCGATTCAAAATCAAGAGGTTCTTGGTCACAGCCGGTTCAGATGGCCGGCATGAAGGGTTTGGTTGCTAATCCAGCTGGACAGACGATAGAGCTACCGATTAAAAGCTCCTTTAAAGAAGGCTTTGGAGTTCTGGAATACTTCATTTCAACTCATGGAGCAAGAAAAGGAACAGCAGATACTGCTCTAAGAACATCTACAGCGGGATATTTAACTAGAAGATTGATAGATGTTTCTCACGAAGTAATTGTTACCGAGAAAAATTGCGGGGATAAATCAGGAATTGTTATCACCAAAAAAGAAGCCGAAGCTATTGATCAAGATCTCGCCTTCAAACTTGTCGGTAGAGTTATCCTGGAAGATATCTCTCTTAACGGTAAAAAGAAGATGAAGAAAGGAGAGATAATCAATTGGAAAGAAGCTGATGAAATTATCAAGAATGACAAGATTCAAGAAGTTAAAGTAAGGTCGCGC
>PWOE01000017.1 GCA_003557585.1 Candidatus Nealsoniibacteriota bacterium
AACTCTGCCGTTCTTTCTGAGGTATATGGTTTTGATTTTCAGAAAGAAGATGAATTTGATTTAGAAAAAGCTAATTCAATTTTAGATAACTTAGGTCTCTTTAAAAATGAATTTGGCATTAGAGAAAAACTATTAAGAGAAGAAAGAACCTTTGAATTCAAAAATGATTTAAGTGTTGGCTCCCAAGGGAGTGAAGTTCGTGAGCTTCAAAAATGTTTAATTGATAACGATTTCCTTGATGCCGACGTCACTGGCTTTTATGGTAGTGAAACAAAAGATGCTGTAATTTATTTTCAAGAATATTACAAAGAAGAGATATTGATTCCTGCCGGATTCTCAAAGGGCACCGGCATGGTCTCCAAAAGCACTCAGGCAAAGCTTAATGAATTGTGCCAATTTACACCTGCAATGAAAGCCGAAGCTGTTTTCGTCTTAACAACAGTTGACCAACCGTTGATGATAAAGACTGCTCAAGAGATAAGAAGTCAATTGCAAATGGTTGGTATAGAGATTGAAATCTCTTTACTCGACATCTCATCCTTAGAGAGTAGAGCAATTAAATCGAGAGATTATCAAATTCTTCTCTTTGGTAAGGCTTTTGAAATAATTCCTGATCCTTTTCCTTTCTGGCACTCCTCTCAAAAAACAGAGCATGGCTTTAATCTTTCAATGTATGCCAATGACTCTGTCGACTCTTTAGTCGAGGAGATAAGGCAAGAGTCGAACCAAGAAGAGAGAATTAAATTACTAGAAAGACTTGATAATCTGCTTGAAAGAGATTTACCAGCAATCTTTCTCTTTAATCCTGACTATATCCTTTTCACTTCAAGCAAGATAAAAGGAATAAGTCCTGATCTTATCTTTAATCCATCTCAAAGATTTAAAGATATCAATAATTGGTATATTAAAACTAAAAGAATTAAAAGGTAATCATGGAATTGAAAAATCCCGACATTAGATATCTTTATGATATTAAAGATCTTTTGTATGACCAAGAGTGGCTTAAAGGTGCTGACAATTTCGAGCTCTATTACATGTATCGCAATCTCAAAAAAGAAGACGGTTTGAGATATGATATAACTGTAATCCCTGCAAGAATGCTCGGTTCGGAATTCACTAAAACGAAGGGGCATTATCATCCTGGCAACTTTGGTGAACTCTATACGGTTCTTTCAGGTAAGGCTTTTTATCTGATGCAAAAGATAGACGATAACGGCAATCTACAAGATATCTATGCCGTTGAAGCTCAACAAGGAGAGTCAGTTATCATTCCTCCTAAATATGGGCATATAACAATCAATCATGGCCAAGAAGAGCTTAAGATGGCTAATTGGGTCTCTGACGACTTTCAATCGATATATGAGCCGATAGCAGAGATGCGAGGTGGGGCCTATTTCCTTCTTGAGTCTGGCTGGGTCAAAAATAATAATTATAAAGAAATTCCCGAATTAAGAATTGAAAAAGCAAGAACTTCAATCCCTGAAGATTTAAGTTTTCTCAAAGGATAGATTTATGAAAAAGAAACAAGAATTACAAGTTATACCTCTCGGAGGTTTTGGAGAGGTTGGTAGAAATATGATGCTTCTTGAGTGGAAGAAGAAGATTTTGATTATCGATATGGGGTTCAGAATGCCTAGTGAGAATATGCCGGGCATAGACTATATCATTCCCAATACAACCTACCTCAATGAAAGAGAGGATGATATCTTGGGAGTAGTCTTTACTCATGGTCACTATGACCATATCGGAGCAGTCCCCTATCTGATAAACAAGCTGAAAAATCCTCCTCTCTTTGCCTCTCCTTTAACCAGAGGTATCATTCTAAAGAGGCAAGATGATTATCCTAATCAACCGAAACTAGATATCACTGAAGTTAAAGACGGTTCCAAGATCAAGCTAGGAGTCTTTGATGTGGAATTCTTTCATCAGAATCATAATATCGTCGACAATCTAGGGCTCTTTATCAAAACTCCTGTCGGCAATATACTACACACTTCCGATTTCAAGTTTGATAAGACACCAATAAACGACTATCCAACTAATTTCAGGAAATTAAAGAGCTTTGGCAAGAGAAACGTTCTTCTCATGATGGCAGATGCAACTAGTGCTGAAAGCGAAGGCTATTCTCTTTCTGAGAAGGTTATTTTAGATAATCTTGATGAGATATTCCAAAACTCTAAAGGAAGAATAATTGCGGCAACCTTTTCTTCTTTGATAAACAGAATACAGCAGATTATCATTCTTTCTGAAAAACATGGTCGTAAAGTCGTTGTTGAGGGCAATGGCATGAAGACGAATATTGAGATTTGTCGCAATTTGAAGTACCTCAGAATAAAGAGAGGCACGATTATTAAATCAAAAGAGATTGATAAGTATCCTGACAACAAGATAACTGTTATCTGCACCGGAGCACAAGGCGAAGGCAGAGCCGCTTTAATGAGAATTGCTAACAAAGAGCACAAGAACATTCAATTCAAGAAGGGTGATTCTATCATATTCTCTTCTTCTGTTATCCCCGGCAACGAGAGGGCTGTGCAAGAGCTTAAAGATGATATTCTGAGGCAAGGCACCAAGGTTTTCCATTACAAGATGATGGATATTCACGCTGGCGGACATGCCAATGCAGAAGAATTAAAAGAGATGTTAGATATCATGCGTCCTAAGTTCCTGATGCCAATTCATGGTCAATATTCTATGTTCTCTGCTCTCAAAGATTTAGCTATTGAAAAGGGTATGCCTGAAAAGAACGTTATGCTTGCTGAAAACGGCAACGTTGTTCATCTTTCTCAGTCAAGAATAAGAAAGGATGAAAAGATGGTTCCTTTTCACCATATCATGGTTGATGGTTTAGGAATTGGAGATATCGGTGAAGTCGTTTTAAGAGATAGGAAAGCTTTGGCAGAAGATGGAATGTTTGTTATTATAGCTGCAGTAGACAAGAGCCAAGGAAAGATTAAAGGTTCCCCTGACATTATATCAAGAGGTTTCATCTATCTTAGAGAATCTAAAGATCTACTCTATCAAACAAGAAAAAAAGTTATCAAGATTGTCAATGAATCAGCTGGTCAAGGTGGAACAACTAATTGGACTCATGTCAAAGATGAAGTAAGAAATAAAATAGGGCAATTCCTCTACCAAAAGACTGAGAGAAGGCCTATGGTCATTCCAGTTATAATAGAGGTTTAAAAATATGAGAATCTTTAGCGGCATCCGACCGTCGGGAGAATTACATCTAGGCAATTACTTAGGAGCAATTAAGCAGTGGGTAGAGCTTCAGAACAACAATGAATGCATCTTTTGCATCGTTGATCTTCATGCGATAACGACTCCTTACGATGCTCAAGAGATGCCTCAAAGGGTGATTGATCAAGCAATCTCCTATTTAGCTCTTGGTTTGAATCCTGAAAAATGCATCCTTATCGTCCAATCTCACCTGAAAGAGCATCTTGAATTGGCCTGGCTTTTAGGCTCTATCACACCTATTGGTGAATTACAAAGGATGACTCAATTCAAAGAAAAGAAAAAGAAGCACAAAAAATATATCAATGCTGGCCTGCTTAACTATCCAGTTTTAATGGCAGCCGATATCTTGATTTATCAATCAGAAATTGTTCCTGTCGGTGAAGACCAAAAGCAACACGTTGAATTAACTCAAACCATAGCCAAAAAATTTAACAATAAGTTTGGAGAGACCTTCAAGATACCTAAAGTTCAAATGAATAAAGATGGTGCTAGGATTATGTCTCTATCAGACCCAAAGTCAAAGATGTCTAAATCTGATGGCGGCAAAGGCTGTATCGATCTTTTTGAAGAGCCTCAAATCATCACAAAAAAGATAATGAGTGCCGTAACTGACACTCAAAAGAAGATTAAATATGATAGAGCCAAGAAGCCCGGCATCTCTAATCTTTTAAATATATATAGTTTACTCAAAGATATCTCTGTTGCAGAAGCTGAAGAAGAATTAAAGGGCAAGAGCTACTCTGAATTTAAAAAGATTTTAGCTGATTTAACGATATCTTTTCTAGAGCCACTGAGAAGCAAGAGAAATGAATTGGCTTCGCGAGAAGTCTATGTTCAAGAGATTCTTAGCCAAGGCGCAAAAAGAGCCAAGATAATGGCTCAAGAGACAATGGATGATGTCAAAAAGAAGATGGGCTTATAAGGATTCTATAATCCCCAGAATCTCTTTTCTCTTTTCTTTTAAAAGATCTTCTCTGACAGCTTCAATCTTTAAACGAATAAGATCCTCTGTATTGGATTCTCTTAAATTAAACCACCAATCAGGATAAGAGATATAGACTCCTTCTATCTCCTTTGATTCTCCATCTTTGAAGTGGCTCCTCAGTCTCTCTAACGCCTGCTTCTTGTCTTTAACTTCAAGATTTATCTCTTCGGTTTGGTAATAGACATTAAGACCCTCTACCAGAGAAGATAGCTTGGCTTTCTTTTCTGAGATAATAGTCATTGCCTTAAGGGTGGCGTAAAGACCGTCATCGATACCAAAGTGATCTTTGAACATTATGTGGCCTGACAACTCGCCTCCCAAGACACCTCCTTCCTTGTTAATTCTATCTTTGTAGAAAGGGTTACCGACTCTCAGCATGATTGGCTCACCTCCCATCTCTCTTATTCTCTCGCCAACTATCTTACTAGACCTTAAGTCATAATAGACTTTACCTTTCTCTTTTTTTAGTTCTTTTTCTGCAAGAACGACTGTTAAAAAATCAGAAGAAACGATGTCTCCTTTCTCGTCAACCAAGAGAGCTCTATCTCCATCACCATCAAAAAAGACACCTAAATCAGCTCTTTCTTGTGTCACTGTTGATTGTAAAGACTTGAAATTATCTAAATTATGAGGATTTGGCGGATGGTTAGGAAAAGAGCCATCTACTTCTTTGAAAAGATGAACCGCCTCTATCTGCAGTGAATCAAGGATCTCTACTCCAGTAACAGAACCGACTCCATTACCATAATCTGCAACAATCTTTAAACCGCTGAGATCTTTGAACTTATCAAGAAGCTTCTCTTTATATTGAGGAAAAACATCTATCTCTATCACTTCTCCCTTTTCCTTGCTATCTTGAAAACTGTTTTCTTGAATAACTTTTCTTATCTCTTGAATCTCTTCTCCATGAACCTGTAGCGCCTCTTCTTTGATAATCTTGAAGCCGTTATAGTTAGCTGGGTTATGAGAAGCTGTCACCATAATTCCTCCATCATATCCTTGATTAGCTATCGCAAAGCTGTGTAACGGTGTAGAGGTTAAGCCGATATTATAGACATCAACTCCCTGACTAATTATTCCTTTAATTAATTCTTTGGATATCGATTCAGATGAAGTTCTTCCATCTCTACCGATAACAAGGCCCACTCTTTTAGCATTCTTTCTTCTCTTGATTATAGAAGAGAAAGCCTTACCAATTAAAAAAGCCGCCTCCTCGTTAACAGACTCTGGATAAAGAGCTCTTATATCGTAAGATCTGAATATTCTTGGATCAATCATAGATGAAATATATCATGAAACAGAGTCATTTTAAAGGGTTGATAAATTAAGTAAAAGTTGCTATACTCTCAGCGTATGAGAAAATACGAATTAACTTTTTTAGCATCACCTGATTTAAGCGAAGAAGAAGTCTCTGCAGTATTAAAAGAGGTCTCTTCTTTCGTTGAAAAAAGCGGTGGTGAAACGATAAATAGTCCTAATTTTTCTAGACGAACTTTAGGTCATGAAATCGATGACAACGATCAAGCTTATCTAGTTGAGGCGACATTATCTTTGGATCCTCAAAAGATTAATGATCTCAAAGAGATGCTTCTCGGTGAAAAAAAGATTGTTCGACATATCATCGTTACTAAAAAAGAGATTAGCGATAAGCAGAGGGAAAAGTCAGCAAGAAGAAGGACAAAGCCTGAAGAAGAAGTAGCTATCAAGTCTACTCCTAAAAAAGTTTCTATTGGTGATATTGATAAGAAAATAGACGAAATCTTAAGCGACTAAGTTAATCAGAAATCAGTCTGAAATTAACTTCAAAGTTATACTAAGACAGATTTCTAGTAGAGTGAACTTAAATAAAGTTATTTTAGCTGGCAGGCTAACAAGAGATCCTGAAACTAGGGCTCTTCCTAGTGGTCAGCAAGTTGCTAATTTCAGTATAGCTACTGATAGATATTTCAACGACAAAGAAGGTCAGCGTCAACAACAGGTAGAATTTCACAATATTGTCTTGTTCGGTAAAATAGCAGAAATCGCCTCTCAATATCTCAAAAAAGGGTCTTTAACTTTGATTGAGGGTAGATTACAAACTAGGTCTTGGCAAGACCCAGAAGGCAATAAGAAGTATCGCACTGAGATAGTTGGAGAAAGATTGCAACTTGGTCCAAGGTCAACCAACAGTGCGGAACCTCAAAAAGAATCTTCAAGCGAAGAGATTCCTGTTATCCAAGAAGATGACGATAAAGAGATAGATATTAAAGATATCCCTTTTTAAATAAATATGGAGTGTTACTTTTGTAAAAACAATATAAAAGAGATCGATTTCAAGAATGCACAACTTCTAGAGAGATTTACATCTGGTTTAATGAAGATTAAAGGAAGGAAAAAGACCGGAACTTGTGCCTTGCATCAAAGAGAGCTATCAAGAGCTATAAAAAGAGCTCGAGCTATGGGAATAATTTCAGCTATTCCTAGATAAGAGAATTCAAAAAGGCCCCTTTGAAGGGGCCTTTTTTTGTTTGCTTTAAATCTCTTTTTTAATCTTATTAAGAACGTCTTTATTCTCTTTAAGGAAATTTCTAGCTCCTTCAGATCCTTGACCAAGCTTGGTTCCTTCATAGCTGTACCAAGCACCAGACCTCTTTATTATTCCCTTCTTTACCCCTAGATTTATAATATCGCCCTCATAAGATATTCCTTCATTATAATATATGTCAAATTCAGCGACTTTGAAGGGTGCAGCAACTTTGTTTTTAACAATTTTAGCTTTAACTCTGTTACCAATAATCTCTTCACCCTGTTTAATCTGAGCAATTCTTCTTAAGTCAATTCTTACAGAAGCATAAAACTTAAGAGCCAGCCCTCCGGAAGTCGTCTCTGGGTTGCCATAAATTTGACCTATCTTCATTCTTGTCTGATTTAAAAATATAACTGATGTTTTTGTCTTGAATATTATTGCCGACAACTTTCTTAGTGCCGCTGACATCAGTCTGGCTTGAAGCCCAATCTGAAATTCGCCGACTTCACCAGCTATCTCCGCCTTTGGAGCTAAGGCAGCAACTGAGTCAATGACGATAACATCAACTTCTCCGGAACGAACCAAACTCTCAACGATCTGAAGGCCTTGCTCTCCTGAATCAGGCTGGGATATTAACAGATCATCGGTATTAACGCCAATTCTCTTAGCATAATCAGGATCAAG
>PWOE01000024.1 GCA_003557585.1 Candidatus Nealsoniibacteriota bacterium
CCATCTAATAACGTATTGTAATCATTTGCCTGAAATCTTTCCATAAATGCCGGAAAAAAAACAAAATTTTGAGCTTTAAAACACTTTTGCATTACAGCCGCAGGCCGATCCGGATCCCGGCCAGGGTGAGGAGGATTCCGGGGACGATGCTCAGCAGCAGATTCAGGAGGGCATCTTTCAGGTCACCGGCTTCCACCAGCTCTGCAGTCTGCACCATCCAACCGGAGAACGTGGTGTACGAACCGGCAAAACCAACGGACAGGATGATCCAGGTGGTGTGATATTCCGGGTCGACCTCGCCGGCCCAGGCGTTTCCCGTGGTGCCCGTATGGGCGGTCAGGATGCCCGCCAGCAACCCGATAAATAAAGCCCCGCTGAGATTCACGGCCAGGATGCCCACGGGGAGTGAGGTCGGGATCAGTCGGTGCGCCAGGTGGTCAACGCCGTATCTCAGGCACGCCCCGGCTGCACCTGCAATGGCAAGCCATGCCAGCAGGATCGGAAAACCAGTTTGAAGAATGAACGGCGTGATCATCATCCGGATTCAACGGGAATTGTTTTGGTGTGTTTTCAGGGTGGCACGTCCAAGCCGCAAACCGATGAGGGCCGCTGCCAGCCCCGCGGCCATGCTCACCATGCCGTACAGCACGGGCAGGAAAATTGAGGAATTTTGGACAAATCCGGCGAGGTCCAGGGTGATGCCGGAAAATGTGGTGAAGGAGCCTATGAGTCCGGTGCCAAAAAAAGCACGGATGAAGCGGTGCTTGCCGCGTTTGCGGATGAAAAAAGCGAGCAGCCACCCCAGCAGAAAGGCACCCAGGATGTTTTCTGTAAAGATGGCCAGGGGAAATGCCGTATCCTGCACGGGAAAGAGCGTGACCCAGCCGTAGCGCATCAGCGCCCCGAGTGCACCGCCCAGCGCCATGGCCGGCCAGATAAGCCATCTGTCTGCGTCAGGAAACGCTTTGGGCATATTCCTCATCCACCTTCTCCGTTGCTGTTTCATCCGGACGGTTGTCCGCACCGGCTGTCGGGGAGCTAAAATAGGAGTAGATGGCAGGAATCACAAAAAGTGTGAGCACACTAGCGAAGATCAGTCCGCCGATAATAGCCAGACCCATGGAGACCCGGCTTTCGGCGCCGGCGCCCAGTGCCAGGGCAATGGGGGTAACGCCAAGGACAGTGGACATGGACGTCATCAGGATGGGCCGGAAACGCACCGCCGCGGCATCGGTGATGGCATCCATCAGCTCCATGCCCTGTGCCTTGCGCTGGTTGGCGAATTCGACAATGAGAATGGCGTTCTTGGCAACCAGGCCCACGAGCATGATAATTCCGATCTGACTGAAAATGTTGAAAGTCTGCTGGAAGTACCAGAGCGTGAAAAACGCGCCGAAGACGGCAAGCGGCACCGTGAACAAAATGATGAACGGGTCGCGGAAGCTTTCGAACTGGGCGCTGAGCACCAGATAGATGAGAATGATGGCCAGGATGAAAGCGAACAACAGACTGTCGGCGCTTTCCACAAAGTCACGCGACGGGCCCGCCAGATCGGTGCGGAACGACTCGTCCAGGACCGCTGCGGCCACATCCTCCATGGCGGCAATACCATCACCCAGGGAGTAGCCCGGGGTCAGGCCGGCTGAAACAGTCGCCGAGACATACCTGTTGAACCGGAAACGCTGCGGCGGACTGCTTTGCTCGCTCAGGGTCACGAGGTTGTCCAGCTGAATATGCCGCCCGTTGCTGCCGGTGACGTACAGGTTACGGATATTGAGCGGAGTGGCCCTGCTCTGTCGCTCCAGCTGTCCGATGACCTCATACTGCTTGCCATCCATGATGAAGAAACCTACCCGCTGGTCTGTCAGTGCCAGCTGCACCGTCCGGGAGATATCCCTGACTGATACGCCCACTTCCCGGGCCCGCTCGCGGTCGATTGCCATCTCCAGTTCGGGCTTGTTGAATTTCAGGTTCACATCCACAAATGCGAATTCAGGCCGCTCCGATGCCGCATCCATGAAGGCAGGCAGCATCTCTTCCAGGCGCTCAAAGTTGGGGGCCTGGAGCACAAACTGGACGGGCAGGCCACCGCGCCGCTGACCGATGGTCTGCGTCTGGATTACGAAATTGCGTGTGGCAGTGTAGTCCTGCAGATAGCGGGTAAGGCTGCCGGCGATCTCCATCTGCGTGCGCTGGCGCTCGGAAGGATCGGTCAGGATCAGGTTAACGAAGGCGGAATTGACGGAACTGGCGGCTCCAAAGCCGGGTGATGTCACATTGATGACCGCCTCGTATTCCGGCACCTCTTCCCTGATGCCGGCGACCATGCGGTCAACGTGGTAATCCATGTATTCAAAGGTGACACCTTCAGGACCGCTGACGGACACCTGGACGCGGCTGCGGTCTTCCAGCGGTGCCAGTTCGGCGGGAAGCTGGCTCCAGAAAAACAACATCCCGCCTCCTGCCAGAAAAATAATGACGAATGCCATCCAGCGCACTTGCATGAACGTGGAAAGGGAGTCACGGTAAACGCGGTTCAGCCAGATGAAAAAAGGCTCGGTTGCCGTGTAGAACCGGTTTTTCTTTTTCCGCTGTTTCAGGATGCGGGAGCAGAGCATCGGGGAGAGCGTGAGCGCCACAAAGGAGGATATGATCACCACGCCGGTCATCACCACGCCGAACTCGCGGAACAGGCGTCCGGTCAGGCCTTCCAGAAAGATTACCGGCATGAAGACGGCCACAAGCGCCGTGGTGGTGGAGATGACCGCAAAGAAAATCTCGCCAACCCCCTTGAGTGCCGCCTGGGTGGGTTCCATCCCCTGCTCAATTTTCGCATAAATATTCTCCATCACCACAATGGAGTCATCCACTACCAGCCCGATGGCCAGAACCAGTCCCAGCAGCGTAAGCACATTGATCGAAAAACCGGCCACAAACATGATGAAGAATGAGCCGATGATCGCAATGGGAATCACAATGACCGGAATGATCGTGGTGCGCCAGTCGCGAAGGAAAAGGAAAATGATCATCACCACCAGTATGAACGCGATGATGATGGTCTGCTGCACCTCACCGATGGAATCCCGGATGAATTCAGTGGTGTCAAACCCGATACCGGTGGAAATGTCCGCCGGAAGGTCGCGCTCTATCTCGGCAACACGGCGGTAAAATTCATCGGTAATTTCGATGTTGTTGGCACCGGGCTGTGGTATGAGCACCACCCCTACCATGGCAATGCCGTCTCGTTTGAGAATGGTACGCATGTTCTCGGCACCAAGTTCAGCCCGGCCGAAATCTTCCAGCCGAACCACCGAACTGTTGTTCTCCTTTACAATCATGCGGTTGAACTCATCGGGCGTTTCAAGCCGTCCCAGCGTCCTGACCGTGAGTTCCGTATAGACACCTTCCAATCTGCCCGAAGGAAGTTCCACATTCTGCCGATCCAGTGCGCTTTGGACGTCCATCACGGTGACACCGTAGGAAGACATCTTGTCCGGATCCAGCCAAAGGCGCATGGAGTAGCGTTTTTCGCCCCAGATGCGGACCTCGCTCACCCCCGGGATGGTCTGCAGGCGCTCCTTGAACACAATATTGGCTATGTCACTGAGTGCCAGCAGATCGCGGGTATCGCTCTGCACGTTGAGAAAGACGATGGGACTGGCGTCGGCGTCCGCTTTGGAAACGATGGGATTGTCCACATCGGGCGGCAGACGGCGTATGGCCCGTGACACCCGGTCACGGACGTCATTGGCGGCGGCTTCCAGATCCACCCCGAGATCAAACTCCACGGTTATGGTGCTGCGCCCCTCGCGGCTGACCGAGGTCATTGTGCGGATCCCGGCAATTCCGTTGAGCTGCTCTTCCAGCGGTTCGGTAATCTGTGACTCGATCACCTCGGCATTGGCACCGGTGTAGTTTGTCTGGACAGTAATGATGGGCGGATCAACGGATGGATATTCCCTGACCCCGAGGCTGTTGTAGCCGAGAATTCCGAACAGCACGATGGTGATGGACATCACAGTGGCAAGTACGGGCCTGCGTATGCTGACAGCAGATAAACTCATAAGGAAGTCACCTCATCTTCGATTTCCCGGCGGACATTGGAAAGCCGGACCGCCATGCCGTCCCGGATTTGAAGCAATCCGGTTGTAATTACCGTATCCCTGGCCGAGATGCCTTCCCTTATGAGCACCCTGCGATCTGTACGGGTGCCGATCTGAACCTCTTTCGACCGGGCCTTCCCGTCCTCGTATACAAAAACGCTGTAACCGGTCATCTCGGGCACAAGCGCCTCGGAAGGGATAAGCAGCGCTTCGTCAATCTGGCTGAGATCAACTTCAACGCGTGCAAAAGCCCCGGGGAGGATGAGTCCGCCGGGATTCGGAGCTATGGCTCTCATGCGGAGTGTGCGCGTGTCACGATCCACCCGCGGTTGCAGTGCATAGATCCGGGCTTCCAGCAATTCCTCGCTTCCCTCAACGCGAAAGCGGATGATCTGGTCCCGGCGAACCGACGCTCGAAACCGCTCCGGGATGGAAAAATCGATCTTCACCCGGTCGATTTTCTGAAGGCCGGAAATGACCACATCGGGCGTAACGTAACTCCCGGTGCTTACTTCCTGAAGTCCGATTACCCCGTCAAAAGGCGCCCGGATCTCCATCTTATCGATCTGGTCCTGAACCCGGTCACTTTGCGCCTTGAGGGTATTCAGCTCATTCAACACCATGTCATAGTCTTCCTGAGCGATGGCATTCCTGTTGAGCAGTTCTTTCTGGCGCTGCTCGCGGATGCGGGCCAGGTTAATCTGGTAGGAAATCCGGCGAAGCTCCTGCTGCAGTTCGGAATCGTTCAGTTTCACAAGCAGATCCCCTTCGCGCACTTCACTGTCCTCGTCAAAATAAATGCCGGTAATGCGGCCGGAAGTCTCCGGGCGTATGTAAATTTCCTCGTCTGCCAGGACGTTGCCCGTTGTGAATATGGTTTCGCGGAAGGGCTCGGGATCGACCAGGTACCCCTGTACGGATAGGGCGGAGGGTTGGCCCTGACGCTGCGCATCGGTTTCGGCCGAACTGTTGTTGCCCGACTGGACCCGGCTCCAGATAAGCAGGCCAAAGATGACAAGTACAACACCGGCGGCAAGACTTCGTTTTAGAGCTGGATTCATGGTTTTTTTCAGGGGTGCCAGGATAATGCAGGCGGGATCGGACGAAGTCTGGCGATGTGCATGCAACTCCTTAAAATTCTAAACATTTTTCCAGGCAACGGCGATCTTCCTGCTTTTTACATCGATATATAACGCAATGGTTTGGCAATAGGTTTCTTCACGCTTGTAAAAAGATGAAAAAGCAATCACCTGGCTGGCTTGGCAGTCCCCCTATTCAAGGATAAACCGGGGAATCTCACGCGGCAGCCGCACCAGCGACTCGTAATTGACATAGTTTACCATGTCGCTGAACGAGGATACGGTGATCCGGTTATTGCGCTGGCTGCCGATCAGCACCACCTCATCATACCTTTTCACACCGGGACAGTGGGACACATCCACGATCATCATGTTCATGTTGACCATGCCGATTACCGGCACCCGGCGTCCGTGAACCAGCACCTTCCCCAGGTTGCTCAGACTGCGGCTGAAACCGTGGCTGTAGCCCACCGGCACCGCTGCAATCAGCGTATCGTCGGTTGTCTGGTAGACCGTACCGTACCCCACAAAGTCGCCTGCTTTAACCTTCTTGAGGCTCATGATCTTCGATTTCCAGCTTATGATCTGGCGCAGCGGATTGTCTGTCATCTTCGTTTTGCCATTCTGCGTCAGATACTGCATGAACGTCTCCTTGCTGGGCCAGAACCCGTACTGCATGATCCCGATGCGAACCATGTCCATTTTTGTGTGGGGATAGGCGACCAGTGGCGCCGAGCAGGCCGTGTGACTGATTTCCGCCCGGGCCCCCTTTTTGCGCAGGTACCATTGATAGCGGTTGAAATTGGCAATCTGGTTCTGGATTCGCAGATAGTTGGCTATACTCTCGGCGCCAGCGAAATGGGTGCAGACGCCCATGAGGTGCAGATGGTCCAGGTTGCGGACCAGGAAGGTCACCAGCTTGTCCCTGTCCTCCCATGCAAACCCGATGCGGTTCATACCCGTCTCCAGCTCCACGTGTATACGTGCCTTTTTGTTTTGCTTTTTGGCGGCATAAACAGCGGCTTCGAGCCGGTCGAATTCGAATACATAAAACGATATGTCGTTTTCCACGGCCCAGCTGAGCTGGTCATCGTCGATCATGCCCATGATCATGACGTGCGACTCCTTCCGCCGTACCATGTGGGCCCTGAGTGCCTCGTCGGCGCTGTGAACAGCGAAATGATCCACGCCGCACTCTTCAGCCAGCGGGAGGAAGTGCTCAATCCCGTGCCCGTAGGCATTGCCTTTGATCACGGAGCAGAAGCGCACATCCGGACCTGTGAGTCCCTTGAGGAAACGCAGGTTGGATTTGAGCGCAGATTTGTTGATCTCGATGTAGGAAGTGTGGAACATGAACGTTGCGGCAGAAAAGTGTCAGATTGCTGGCATTGCCCGGGAAATAATTCCGAACCGGAAAAGACCCATGCTTCACTTGCAAGGTGCCCGTAACCGGGTCCTGCTCTCTAAAATAGTCCGCATTCGTCAATAATACCAGCAAATAGCCTGACTCCCGTATCAAGGAGCTCATCCGGGAAATCATACCGGGTGTCGTGCAGATGGGCGTGATTCTCGCCCGACCCGAGCCCGAAAAGCGCTCCGGGATATCGCCCGGTGAACCGGCCGAAGTCTTCGGACCATGAAAACGGGTGTTCCATTTGCCTTATTTCGGTGACTGCCGGAACATTCTCCGCCGCCCTTCTCACCAGGTCAACTGCGTCGGTGTTGTTGACTGTCGGATGAAAGATCTCCGTCCACTCATGATCACATTCCAGGTTGTGTTCACCGGCGATTTCTTTTGCCAGTTTCACCGCCTCTTTGCGCAGCCGGTCCAGGTCTTCGGGATCCCATGCACGCAGAGTTGCCATTACCGTTGCCTTGCCGGGCGTAGTGCCGAAGGCCGGGTCGCCGATACGCACATGGATAATCGTTGCCAGACCGTAACGGCCGGCCTGAAGCACTCTGCCGGGCAGTTCCTGTATTGCCGGAATGATGGAAGCCACCGCTGGTGCGGGACTCCGGCCCTGATCCGGATGAGCGGCATGCGCCGTGTTGCCGGCGTACCGGATGATAAGACCCGCTGATCCGGCTGCAAACACATCCTCCCGCAACAGCACGGAATGGAGAGGGAAGCCGGGCAGATTGTGGAGTGCGAAGACGAAATCGGGGTTGATATCGGACATTTTGTGATTCTCAAACATCCGTTCGGCGCCTTCCCCGGTCTCCTCCGCCGGCTGGAACAGAAGGTGCACCTTGCCGCGTGAGACCGGATGCTCCCTCAGCCATCGCGCCAGCCCGATCAGCACGGTCATGTGGCCATCATGGCCGCATTTGTGCGCCAAACCGTCGTTCAATGAGGCGTGAGGCATTGAGATGGTTTCGTCAATGGGCAGCGCGTCCAGTTCGGCCCGGAACATGAGCGCGGGACCGGGACGGCCGCTGTCAACGGTGGCCAGCAGGCCGTATCCGCCGATGCCATCGCGGATGTGCCGCACACCCGCTTCACGCAGCATTTCGGCGACAAATTCGGATGTTTGCCGTTCCTGGTGCGCGGTCTCGGCGTATTGATGCAACTGCTTTCTTATGTCGGATAATTCCTTGTTCATAATTTGCTTTCAGTATAACGGACCAAGGATTAGCCGCGGGTCCGGATAGGTTTGCAGGGCCTGCTCACGATCCCCGGGAGCAACCACGCCGGGCATGTCGGGCACGGACGGACGTTCACGGCAGAGCTGAAAGTGCAGATGCGGCACCCATCCGCCATTTTCATTTTCCCCGCCTACTTCCGCAAAATGCTGGCCGCGCTCAAGCGGCATGCCTTCCGATACCATATCCAGCGATTTTCTGTTCAAATGGCCGAAGAGCGCATAAAGAGGAGCGGACCGGTCCTGCCCCAGCGGGACGAAATGTTCCGTAATGATGGTCGGACCGTAGTCCCCCGGCTGATCATTATCGCGGAAAAAAAGCACGCGTCCCGCTGCAAAAGCATAGACCGGCGTGCCCTCCGGTACGAAGATGTCCAGGCCCATATGGATGTTGCGCACCCCTTTGAACAGCCCGGTCGTGTACATGTTTCGGCGCACCTCATCGTAACGGCCAATGGAGGGCGGATCCAGCGAGATTTTGTCCGGATGGTAACCTTTAGAAAGATCCAGGACCTTCCACTTTTCGCCAATATCGATCACGGGATGAAAAACGGTCTCTTTATTTGATACGGATGGGGCCATGTCAGCTTTGTTGGTTCACTTTGGGGTGTTTTTGTATCGAGAGTACATGGCACAACGGCCCGTACCGCTCCTACTCCACGTACTTGTCGATGTAGTTGGAGTTCATGAGTCCCAGTGCACCAACGTATTTGAGCTGGAAACTGACCATATCACCCACTTTGAGATCCCTTTCATTCTGTCCGACATTGACCACCAGCATGTCCGAGCTTGCGTCCACAATTTCGATGTCCTGGCTTTTGGGAATGAGGAAATCGGGCTGGATGTCGAGGTATCCGATATCCAGAATGGCACGGAAGGCCGTCTTGCCGTAGAGTTCCTCGTCGATTCGCATGGTTTCCCCCTGCGGGTTGGCAGCCAGTTCTCCGCTGGGGACCAGCGGCTTTTCGTGGATCTCGATCACCTGGGTAAAAAGCTCGAGCACCGACGGCTCCATCCCCTCGATGATATCACCGCTGAACAGGTCGACTCCGAAATAGAGCGCCTCGCCGATGCGGAAGTGATTGACGCTGTCGGGCAGGTCCCCGCGCAGTATCAGCGGCAGCACCACGGTGGTGCCGCCGGACACCCACCGGATCTTGCGGCTGAACTTGAGCTCGATGATCTGCTTGTAGAGCGCCAGTTGTATGAGTTTGTCGGAGCTGGGCATTACCCCGTGAAGGCAATTGAGATTGGTCCCGAGTCCGATCACCTCGATATTCGGAAGCCGGAAGATTTCGCCGTAGAAGTCGATGAGTTCTTCCCTCATGACCCCTTCGCGAAGGTCCCCCATCTCAATCATGATGATGACCATGTGCTTGCGCTCCTGCCGGACGGCCTCTTTGGAAAGCAGGCGGATGGTTTCCAGCTCCGTATTGAAGCTGACATCGGCATATTTCACAATTTCCCTGATATACTTTTTGGGCGGGGGTTTGATGTAGACCGTCTGCACTTCCGGATCGATGTTTTTGATGACCCTGAGGTTGCTGACGCGGGAGTCATGGATCTCACGGGCGCCAAGGTTGATCACTTCGCGGATATAGTCCTCATTTCCACAAAAAAGCTTGGTGACCACGCCCCATTCGATATTATGATCCTTGAACACGTGTTGCAGGAACTCGTAGTTGTGCCTGAGTTTGTCGCGATAAAGCTTGAGATAAGCCATAACTATTTTTTAAACCTCATTTCCAGATATTTACTGGTAAAACCGATGCGTTCGTAGAGTCGCCGGGCGGGGTTGTCGGATTCCACATGCAGCGCAACGTCTCCGAGCGCCGTTTCGATCGCCTTTTCCATGAGCATCTTCCCGATTCCGCGTCCTCTTGTCTTTTCGTCAACGGCAATGTACACCAGCAGATTTTCCGGAACGTACTGGCTCATTCCTGTTTCCAGAACGACAACGGTGCCCAGAATGGCTCCGTTTCCCTCTTTCGCAGCCAGTATGAATCCGCGCCGGCATTCGATCTTCCCGAGAGCATAATCCAGACACTTCATAATCTGGTCTTTTGGATCGCGGAAGCGGTCAAGGTGTGTATGCAGGAAGTCGGCAACCTGTTCCTGTGTCACGGAAGCTTCCCTGTAGTTCTCCGGGGTTATGGTATCAATAGTAACTTCTGATTTCATCTGTTTAAAACTTAGGATTTATATGGTCAGATAGAATGTCCATGACGTTTTAATCATACTCCTGTGTGACCGGAAGATGTCCGGTCATGGACATTTCATGTGTTTAAAAACTTTGGATTTATAAGGTCACATAGAATTTTCATGACGATTTTAGTCATACGACTGTGTGACCGGACGACGGTCATGGACATAGCACTTCGTGACCTTCGGTTCATCTGTTTAAATCAATTTCGATTTTTATGGTCGGAATGAATTCACATGACAGATTTTAATCATCCTCACGTGTGTCAGCCGGAGGCTGTCATGTTCATTTCATGCTGAAATATTGCAATGTTTGAATGTTGATGTTAACAGCTGTTTTTCTTTTTTATTCGAAAACAGGTTCTGGAAAAAGCCGGTGCCTAAAAAATATCAGGGAGACATTCGGTTCTACCCGGGAGTCATTCAGGCCGGTTTCCTGTCCGGTATCCATACAGAGAAACTGACAAAAATGACCAGTGATGCGGCCAATCCGAATATGATGGGATCAAGGCCCAGCGGCATTGCAAACTGAAATGGCACTTCAAAAGGCAGATTCGGATCCGAGAGAAGAGTCAGTCCAAGCGTCAGTGTTCCGCCGGAGATCATGGACCACCAGGCGGCAGTGTTGCTGCTTCGTTTCCAGTAAATGCCCCCAATAATCGGCACCAACAGTGCCGATACCATGAATGCGTACGAGTAAAGCATAATCTGCAAAACCGTGTCGAAGATCGCTGCCAGCAGAAAGGCCAGCACCCCGAGTACCAGTGTGACCAACTGTGACAGGCGAATCATGGAAATCCTGCTTGTATCTATCTTAAACACTTTTTCGATGATATCCGTTGTCACATTTCCGGATGCCGCCACCAGGCAGCTGTCGGCCGTAGACATAATGGCCGAAAAGTAGGCGGACATCATAAGTCCCATCAGTCCGATCGGAAGCACGGTTCTCAGAAGCATCGGCAAGCCCTCTTCCTGATGCATCTGGGATGCCGAATCGTACCCCATGTAGGAAAACATGCCCTGTTCGGCGGCCACATATGCGAAAAGTCCGAGAAGCACCCCCATGAAAGCCATCACGGGCCACTCCAGCAACCCGGCCAGGTACCACGCCTTTTGCGCCTCCTTTTCCGACCGTGTGGCATAGATGCGCTGATAGAGGGTCATGCCCACAAACCAGATCGGGAGAATGGTGAAGCCCCAGTTAACCATTTGCTGCCAGCTGATATTCCGCAGTGAGAGCATTTCGGGCTTCACGGTGGCCTGTATCACCTCAAATCCGCCAACGGCCATGTACCCGATCGGGATGCCGACGAAGATGAGCCCCCCAAGCAGAAGAATCCACTGGAAGGTATCGGTATAGATGACCGCTTTTATCCCGCCCATGACAGTATAGACCACAATAATGAATGCCATAAGGTACAGTGCGGCATTCAGGCTCAAGCCGTCGAAGGAGGCCGAAGCCAGACGTGCGCCGGCCAGCATCTGGGAGCTGCTGAAACCGACGTAGCCGATCGCCGAGATGATGCCTGCCAGAAAGGCCACACGGGCATTGAAAAAATGGCTGAACACCTCAGGCATGGTGAAAAAGCCCTGTTCCGTCGAAAGATTCTTGACTTTGGGAATCAGGAAAACGGCGGCAAGCCAGGCTCCGAGCAATCCGGTGAAGAGCATCCACGAACCGGAAATGCCCATTACGAAACCGAGTCCGCCCAGGCCAATGGAAAAACCACCGCCGACATCAGTGGCCACCACCGACAGACCGACATGCTTGTAGTCCATCTTCCGGCCACCAATATAGTATTCCTCCGCACCCTTGTTCCGGAAATAGAAGTAAACACCGATGCCAAGAATGATGACGAAATAAAGAACAAAAACCGTTAGATCTACTGGATTCATTGGTTTTTCTGGGTTTTACAAATCAACCTTAAAAATTGCCATTAATTGAAACAATAGCAAATGAGCATCGGATCGGATATCTCGTTATATTATTTAGTTTTACTTTAAATACCCAAGAAAGGGTTGTCACTAAAACGGTTACATTCATGAAGATCCGACTTAGACGAATTGATGATGCTTTCCACCTGGAGGCGGAGAATGAACGGGGCAAAGTCATTGAGATGGACGGGGCCCCGAAAATTGGCGGATCCGACAAGGCTCCGCGGCCCATGGAAGTGCTGATGATGAGCATGGCTGGATGCAGTTCCATGGATGTGCTCGACATCCTCAAGAAACAGCGCCAGCACGTGGAGGATTTCCGGATCGAGATGGAAGCCGAGCGGGAAAAGGACAAGACCCCGGCCCTGTTCACCGACATCCACCTTCATTTCTACCTGAAGGGGGATCTGGATGAGAAAAAAGTCGATCGGGCAGTCCGTTTGTCCATGGAAACCTACTGCTCGGTTGCAAAAATCGTGGAAAAAACCGCGAACATTACATGGGACTGGACTGTTGATAAAGGGTGAACACCCCGTGAGCGCAATTTCCGGACGCTTCGCCGCTCACTTTGCTTTTGCAATTATTGTCAACATGTCACTTTTTCAAATAATTACCGATCCATTTCATGCATAAGATCATCCCAGACAGCGATTCAACCCTCCGAAATCTCACATCCGGACAGATAAACGAGCTTGAAATGCATTCGTTTATCAATCTTCTGAACGTGATATACTCTCAGCTGGAACTGCTTCTGCTGGACAATGAGCACAATTTGGATCTCCACAATGCACTGGCACATACAAGAAGATTGCTGGGGGAAGCCCGAAACGATTCGTTGAACGATTTTTTTCTGCAGCAGGTCAGGGAGTTTAAGAACCTGATTCGCGGGACACTTCACGCCCTTGAGAAAAGAATCGTCGGAGAGAAGGCGCTTGCCGAGGTATGTGAGGCTCGCGCCCTGCTTGAGCAGACATTCCTTGTGCTTGATGACCGGCTGGAGGAACTCAACCTGCGCCTGCCCAAAGGTGATGAATGGCATGAAACAAGTGTGGATGCGTTCAGGAATGAGTTTGAGGCCTATTTCAAAACGCAGGAAAAAAACAGCAGGGGAAGATTTCGCATCGTGATGGATGACAAAAGGGAACAAGAAAAAGACTACCTCATTCTCACGGACATCAAAACCGTTTATGGCAAAACGATCATCATGCCGCTGCTTTTCAAGGATGTGATCAGGGACCTGGTATCCAATGCACGAAAATACACACCGCCGGGCGGTACAATCCGGATGAAACTGCGGCAAAAAGACGGTCTGCTCCGTTTCCTGGTTTCGGACACCGGAATAGGTATTCCGGAGGATGAGCTTCCCATGGTTTTCGAGTACGGGTACCGGGCCACCAATGCCGAATCCATCCGCACCATGGGGGGCGGTTTCGGCCTGACCAAAGCACTGCATGTGGTCCGCCAGTTCCGGGGCAACCTGTTCATTGAATCGGAACCGGACAATGGAACCACCATCACAATTGAACTGCCCATACCGGAAGTGGTTCAGACACGGTACAACTGATATGGAAAAGAAATTTGAAACACGGGCGATCCGGGAGCAGGCGGCACGATCACAGCACCGCGAACACTCGGTGCCCCTATACCTTACATCCAGCTTCGTCTTTGACTCGGCGGAGCACGGGCAGGCCCTCTTTGCCGGAGATGCCGAAGGCAATGTCTACAGCCGCTACAGCAACCCCAGCACCGACGAGTTCATCCGCAAAATCTGCGAACTTGAAGGAACGGAAGACGGGATAGCCACGGCCTCGGGAATGGCGGCCGTATTCGTTAGTCTGGCCGGCCTGCTCAACAGCGGTGATCACATCCTTGTGGCACGCGCCATATTCGGGTCCACCCACCAGATTCTCACACAGCTTCTCCCCCGCTGGAACATAAGCCATACCTATATTGATGCAACCCTGACGGATAAGTGGAAAGCGGCACTGCGACCGGAAACACGGGTGCTTTTTCTTGAGACTCCATCAAACCCCGGGCTGGAACTGATCGACCTGGAATTCGCAGGAAAGTTTGCAAAAGAGAACAACCTGATCCTGAACGTAGACAACTGCTTTGCGACCCCCTATCTGCAGCAGCCGGTACCATACGGTGCAGATCTGGTCGTCCACTCCGCAACCAAATTCATCGACGGTCAGGGCCGCACACTTGGCGGTGTGGTGGCCGGAAAGGCCGAACTCATTGAGAAGCTTCGCTTCTTCGCCCGCCATACCGGTCCCGCCCTGTCCCCTTTCAATGCCTGGGTGCTTTCAAAAAGCCTGGAGACCCTTGCCGTTCGCATGGATCGTCACTGTGAAAATGCCTTGGAACTGGCGCGGTTCCTTGAAAAACAGCCGGAAATCACCCGGGTGAGGTATCCTTTCCTGCCATCGCATCCGCAATACGCACTGGCCCGCAACCAGATGAAACAGGGCGGTGGAGTACTTGTTTTTGATTTTTCCAGTGGATTTAATGCGGCACGCAACTTCATCGACCAGCTGCAGATGCTATCTATCTCGTCAAACCTGGGCGACACACGCTCGATTGTGACACACCCCGCATCCACCACGCATTCAAAACTGACGGAAGAGGAGCGTCAGGCGGTGGGAATCACACCGGGGCTGGTGCGCATATCGGCCGGTCTGGAGCACATCGACGATATCATTTCCGACGTGGCGCAGGCGCTGCATCATTAAAAATTGCATCGGATGCTGCTTTTTCATAAGTGCCGGAATTTTCCCAGTTTCCGGCCGGAAACTGGCCCCAAACCGATGCCTATTAAATAATTTGACCATTTTTTGCAACTTTAGTTCTATGGATTGCGTACTTTAGCTATTTATTTCTTATTTGAAATCTGCCTCGCTCAGGGACATGTATTTATCTGCAATTCAATTTCTTGTTTACCGATTGCCGCTGACGGCAATACTAGCGCTCTTTCTGATAGTTCCGGTCCATGCGCAACAGGTGCAGCTTCGTGGCATCATCACCGATGCCGATGACGGACAACCGGTAGAAGGCGCAAATGTGGTGCTTCTTGATGAGAATGACATTTTCTACAGGGGTGCCGCAACCGACAGGAACGGACTCTTCCGCATTGGAAGCATCATTCCGGGAACCTATACCCTCCGCATCAGCTATGTCGGCTACCTCACCCTGGAAGAACCCATTGAGATTACCGAAGAACCTTCTCAGATCTTCAATGCCCGGATTGAGGAAGACAGCGGAATGCTGGATGAGGTGGTCATAACCGTGCGCAGCCAGGCCGCCCGCATGACGGCGGGCCACCAGCGCGTTTCGCCTGTGGATTTGCAGCGAGTGGTCACTCCCGCCGCCGGCGGTGATATGGCCAGCTACCTGCAGGTGCTGCCCGGGGTGGTGGCAACAGGCGACCGTGGCGGACAGCTTTTCGTGCGCGGCGGAACCCCGTCTGAAAACCTGTCCCTTATTGACGGACTCACCATTTATCAGCCGTTTCACATCGTCGGATTTTTCTCCGCATTCCCGGAAGAATTACTTGCCAGCGCCGATTTTTACGCCGGCGGATTCGAAACCCGCTATTCCGGAAGGGTTTCTTCGGTGCTGGACGTCCGCATGCGGGACGGCAACTTCCACAATGCAACCGGTTCCGGTTCCCTGAGCCCGTTTCTGGCCGAAGTACTTATTGAAGGGCCCATTCTCGAGGGCCATTCCTCCTGGATCGGGAGCTTCCGGCGTTCGCAGATCGAGCACACCAGCCCGCTGTTTCTCGGGCAGGAGCAGCCGGTCCATTTTGAAAGCCAGTTCCTGAAAGTCACACAACTCAGCCCCGACGGGACACGCTGTTCCGCCATGGGTATGCATACCTACGACCGCGGCAAGCTGGACACCGACTTCGGAAACAACTTCTGGTGGCGGAATGTCGTGATCGGCGGTGGCTGCACCCACATCACCTCCGATCCCGATCTGTTCGTGGATTTCAACTCCGGGATATCGCATCTGTCCAATGGCATGGGCGGGTCGCGCGAGACCAACCTCTCCTCCTCCATCACGAAGCTCAGCACCGATCTCAACGTCAGCCAGTTTGTCCGTGACATTGAGGTGCGCTATGGTATCAACTTCCACATGAAATGGCTCAATTACGACATCGAGGAGATTTTCCAGCTGCCAAGCGGCGACATTGATGTCCTGCTGGGGCTGGGCAGCTATATCGAAGCGTCCATACCGATGGGTAACATTACCTGGCGTCCCGGAACCGCATTCACCTTTTACACCGACCTGTTCGGCCTCACCGCCGAGCCCCGGCTGAGGTTCACATGGCAGCCATTCGGCACCGATTACCAGGAATTCAATGCAGCCGTCGGCTATTACAGCCAGAGCATCACCGGTATTACCGACCTTCGTGATGTCGGCTCTGCGTTCCTTGCATGGATGCCGGCGCCGGAGGGCAAGCAGATGCGGTCCCTGCACTACCTGTTGGGATGGCAGCAGCGGCTTGCCCGCGGGCTTCAGCTGTCCGTCGAGGGATATCACAAAAGAGTTACCAACCTGCCCGTCACCGTCTGGAGCACAATCGCGGAATTCACCACGGATCTGGCCCTGGCCGACGGCAATGTCTACGGTGCCGACATCCGGTTTGAATACGGCACGCGCAGCTTTTATTCGTTCATTGGATACGGCTACTCGTGGATCGAGTACGAGTCGGCTCAAAAAAGCTTTTCAGAGTGGTTCGGCCAGCCGATCCAGCGCTACCATCCGGCCCATGACCGCCGGCATCAGCTGAATGCCATGGTCACACTGGACGTCTCCGACTACACGTTCTCCGTCGGCTGGCAGATGGGCACCGGACTCCCCTTCACACGTCAGATGGGATTCGACAGCATGCTGCGGTTTGACCGCGGACTGCCCAACGTCAGAGCCAGCTACGGTACCCCAAGGGTCATCCTCGATCAGCCCTTCGCCGGAAGGACACCGGTTTTCCACCGGATGGATGTATCTGTCAAACGAACCTTGCGAATGGGAACCACACGCATGGAAATCCAGTTGGGGATGATCAACTCCTATGACCGTACGAACCTGTTCTACTATGACGTTTACACGCAGCGGCGCATCGACCAGCTCCCCTTTGCACCCTACGGATCGATAAAAATGGTATTGTAGCATGAACATCGGCAACAGCACGACAAAAACCGGCCAGAAAAGTCACAAGCGGCCAACCGCACCGTCATCCGGTACCCATTTTACCGTGGTTTTGATACTGGCGGGGGTACTCCTCTCAGGCCTTCTCCTCAATGGATGCGACGAATCATTCAATGCCTTCAAAGACAATGACCAGTACATCTTTTCGATTTCAGGGTACCTGGATACCTCGCTGGATGAACAATGGATGCGCGTGGTCAACCTTCAGGAGGACATTGACCAGAACGGCAGCGGGATGAACGGGAACGTCACCCTGAAAAACCTCGAATCCGGCGAGACCTACACTTTCCGGGATTCCCTTTTCCGCTATTCCGAGACCATATATGCCTACAACGTCCGGACCGAAGCCCGGATTCAGCCCGGAAACACCTACCTGTTGACCGCAACCAGGAAAGACGGTGCGCAGAGCCGTGTAGTAGTCGACATTCCGGACAACTACATCGATCCGACGTTCGTGCCGGCTGACAGACCCTGGCAGCCCGACATGCTGCTTATGCGGGAGGTAGAAAACCTGGCCGATATCCAGATTCGTTTTCGTATCAATCATAAAGTGGCTGAATATACCCAGCCATATCACCTTTCCCTGATCGGTGACGCTTTCCGGGTGAACGAAAACACCCATGGCGTGTACATTGACAGGCAAACCATTACCACCGCCACTCTGGGCTTGGACGACATTGAAATCACTGACTGCGAACTGTACGTCGCCTCGGCAGGAACAGACTGGGTTGACTTTTCCAAAGTGGACCCGGACCTGATTATGCTGCCCGACGGTATCACCAACGTTGAAAACGGCACCGGCTATGTCATCGGTGTAAACAGCCGCACCATCCCGTATGACAATTTTGCCTGTGAGGAGTAAAGGGGCCTGGAAACCGGTACGAGAAAGGGCTTTGAGTCCATGAACAACGCTCTCAAGCAGAGGGCCGAAGCTCCTCAATCCGTTCCGTTAGCTCGCTTTAGACAGGATTCCGTCGCCGGACACTTGGCCATGCTCTCCGGGCCCGGTGAGCTGGGGGAAGCGATCACGCAGGTGATTGCATCTTTGAGAACCGCACAATGATCCCGAACAGGTAAAGAAAAGCCCCTGCAAGCATGACGCTTACAGAGGCTTTATAGTGGCGGGGGCAGGATTCGAACCTGCGACCTTCGGGTTATGAGCCCGACGAGCTACCAGCTGCTCCACCCCGCAGTTGCAAGATTAGTAAGGTAAGAGAAATATTTTCCATTGTCAAATTATTTAAACACCGATTTTGCCCGGAAAGCTAAAAAGGAAACAGCCGATTCTTGGTACTGAGTGCGGTTTTCACTAGCTTAGGGCAACCAAATTATATATTGTAGCCTGCACCATTAAATCATTGGTTTCATGACTTCTAAATCCCTCGTTACGCCTGATGCTGTGCATTCCGCCCTTGGCAAGCACCTCCTTGCCGACGGTTTCGACATGGTCCTGGATCTCAAAAAAAGCCAGGGACCCTACCTTCATGATGCTAAAGGAGGCCGCAGCTATCTCGATTTTTTTACCTATTTCGCATCCAATCCACTGGGTATGAACCACCCGAAAATGGTGGACAACCCGGAGTTCCGTGAAAAAATCGGATATGTGGCCATGCACAACCCCTCCAATTCCGATGTGTATACCACCGAAATGGCCGAGTTTGTGGAAACTTTCTCCCGCGTGGGAATCCCCGACTACATGCCGCACGCCTTCTTCGTGGCCGGCGGCGCCCTGGCCGTTGAAAATGCTCTCAAGGTCGCCTTCGACTGGAAAGTGCAGAAAAACTTCCGTAAGGGTTACCGCGTCGAAAAGGGCCACAAGGTGCTCCACTTTGAGCAGGCTTTCCACGGCCGCTCGGGCTACACCATGTCGCTGACCAACACCGAGCCCAACAAAGTGGCCCTGTTCCCGAAATTCGACTGGCCGCGCGTGGTCAATCCGAAAATGCATTTCCCCATGGACGAGAAAAACACCGAAATGGTGATCGCCATGGAGAAGAAAGCCATCGCCCAGGCCGAGAAGCATTTCGAAATCTGCAAGGACGACATCGCCGCAATTGTAATAGAACCCATCCAGGGTGAAGGCGGCGACAACCACTTCCGTCCGGAGTTCCACCAGGCACTGCGCGACCTTGCCGACAAACACGAGGCCCTGCTGATCCACGACGAAGTGCAGACCGGGGTGGGGCTCACCGGAAAATTCTGGGCCCACGAACACTATGCAAAACCGGACATCCTGGCATTCGGCAAGAAAGCCCAGGTTTGCGGCATCCTCGCCGGTACCCGCATCGACGAACTGGAAACCAACGTCTTCCGCGTATCCTCCCGCATCAACTCAACCTGGGGAGGCAATCTGGTGGATATGGTCCGTTTTTCACGCTACCTCGAAATCATCGAGGAGGACAAACTGGTGGAAAACGCCGCACAAACCGGCGCCTACCTGTTGGAAAAAATCCATGGTCTGGTGGACGAGTTCGGCAGCATCCACAGCGCCCGCGGCAAAGGGCTGATGTGCGCATTCGATTTTGCAGATCCCTCCATGCGTCCCAAATTCCTGAAGGCCACTCATAAAAACGGCATGCTCATGCTGCCATGCGGCACCCACGCCGTCCGTTTCCGTCCGCCACTGATCGTCCGGAAAGAACACATCGACGAATGCATTGAAATCGTAAGCAAGTCGCTGAAAGAAATCGGATAATCCGCTTCCAGTCACACCATCTGGTGCGAATCCGGCTGTATGACCATCTCGTTGAGGACGCCGGGACCGGGCTGGTTCACGGCGTAGTATATGGCTTTGGCCACTTCCTGCGGCGAGAGCATCTTGTCGGTCTGCACTTTCATGTCCACGTCCGGGTTGTCCCAGAACTCCGTTGCCACTCCGCCCAGGTAGAGCAGTGTAAATCCGATGTTGTGGCGCCGCGTCTCTTCCACCAGCGCCTTTGTGAACCCGGTGACGGCAAATTTGGAGGCGGAATAGACCGAGGAATTGCGCATCACGTGCTTGCCCAGGATGCCCGGGAACATGATCACTTTCCCGGATTTCTCCGGGATCATATGCCGCAGCACGGCCTGTGTCACCAGGATGGTGCCAAAGGCATTGATTTCCAGCACGTCCCGGGCTTTTTCCGGATCCACATCCATAATGCCCTGGATCATACCGGTGCCAAATGCGTTCACGAGCACATCAATGCGTCCCAGTTCTTTGATCACGGTATCGGTCATTTTGTCGACGGACGATACATCGGTCACGTCCAGATCAACGGCCCAGGCCTCTCCCCCTGATTCATTGATTTCTGCGGCAATCGCATCGGCTTTCTCACGGTTGCGCGCCGCAATGACAATCTTTGCCCCGGCTTTGGCAAACAGGCGGGCTGCAGCCGATCCGATACCTCCGGTTCCGCCTGCTATAAGTACTACCTTGTTGTTCATCTGGATGGTGATTGGTGGATGGTTGCTTTGCCGCCCAAACACGAACCATGCCATGCAGGTTCCCGGGCAGACAAAAACCACGCCTCACACCATCCGTGTCTGGGAAAGAGCCCCGGGCATCACACCCTCGTAGATCTTCTTCAGCGTATCGACATGGATCTCGGCAAATTCATCCACAATCAGATACTGCCCGGCAACCGTCCCGAGATGGTAGGCAGGAATACCGGATCCGGTCAGTGCCTGACGGACCTGCTCAAGGTTTTCCGGCGCCACACTCAGCAGAATTCCCGACTGCGCCTCGCTGAACAACAGCTCCGTAGCGCTCTGTCCGGGCAGGTCAAGGGAGACCCGTGCCCCCAGGCCTGAAAAAATCGACTTTTCCATCAGAGCCACGGCAAGCCCGCCGTCGGACAGGTCATGGGCCGATGCGATCCATCCACTGCGAATCACATCCAGGACGGCCGCTTGCAGTTTTGCCTCAAATTCCAGGTCAAGGTCGGGTGCATCCCCCGCCGTGATGCCGTGGATAAACGAAAGATACTCGCTGCCGTCGATCCCGATTCTGGGGGCACCCACATAGAGGATCTCGTCGCCTTCGGTACGGAATCCGGCCCGCGTCGTCTCCTTTTCGTAGTCATCAATGAGCCCGAGCATGCCGATTACCGGTGTCGGGAAAACCGCGCCATTCGGATTCTCGTTGTAAAAGCTCACGTTGCCGCCGGTAACCGGTGTCCCAAACACCTCGCAGGCGTCACCCATGCCACCTACGGCCTCCTTGAAGGTCCAGTAGACCTCCGGCTTGTACGGGTTGCCGAAATTGAGACAGTTTGTGATGGCCATCGGTTTGGCTCCGGAACAGACCACATTGCGTGCCGCTTCGGCCACCGCTATCTGTCCACCCTTGCGCGGATTCAGGTAGACATACCGGCCGTTGCAGTCGGTGGCCAGGGCCAGCGCCTTTTTCGTACCCTTGATGCGTACTACGCCGGCATCGGACGGACCCGGGCCAATCACCGTGTTGGTCCGCACCATATGATCATACTGCTCGTAGACCCATCTTTTGGATGCGATGTTGGGCGATGAGAGCAGCTTCATCATGATGCCTTCGACATCCTCAACATCAATGTAAGACGACAGATCGGTTGTCCCCGTCTTTTCAAGATAATCGGGTTTCTGTGTTTCGCGTATGTAAACGGGTGCGCCTCCGCCAAGTACCAGCGAATGCGCGGGTATGTCAGCCTTGACGTTACCGTCCCGCAAATAGGCCACACGCCCCGAATCGGTCACCTCGCCGATCACAACGGCATTCAGGTCCCATTTGGCAAATACATCCATCACCTCCTGCTCCCGGCCTTTTTGAGCCACGATGAGCATGCGCTCCTGGCTCTCGGAAAGCAGGATCTCGTAGGCGCTCATGTCGTCCTCGCGCAGCGGCACCTTGTCCAGGTCCAGCCGCATGCCCGTGCCGCTCTTGGCGCTCATCTCGGAGCTGGAGCAGCTGATGCCGGCCGCCCCCATGTCCTGGATACCCACCACGGCGCCGGTTTTGAGCGCCTCCAGAGTCGCTTCCAGCAATAATTTCTCGGTGAACGGATCGCCCACCTGCACGCTCGGACGCTTGGCCTCGCTGGCCTCGCTGATCTCCTCGGAGGCAAAGGTGGCCCCGTGGATGCCGTCGCGGCCCGTTGACGCGCCAACGATGATAACCGGGTTGCCCACGCCATCGGCCACAGCCGAAGCCGTTTCGCCAACTTTCACTGTTCCCACGCTCATGGCATTCACCAGCGGATTGCCCTCGTAGCTTTTGTCGAAGCAGACTTCGCCGCCGACCGTTGGAACCCCGAAAGAGTTACCGTAATCCGCGATTCCGCGGACAACCCCATCCACCAGATACCGGACACGCGGTTCACTCATGGAACCGAACCGCAGTGAGTTAAGGGCCGCGATCGGGCGCGCGCCCATGGTGAAAATGTCGCGATGGATGCCTCCGACGCCGGTTGCCGCACCCTGGTAGGGCTCCACGGCCGAGGGATGGTTGTGGCTTTCGATCTTGAACGCGCAGGCCAGGCCGTCGCCGATATCCACCAGTCCGGCATTCTCCTCGCCGGCCTCCACCAGCAGCGTCGGACCGGTGCGCGGCAGGGTCTTGAGCACGGCTATGGAGTTTTTGTACGAACAGTGTTCGCTCCACATGACCGAATAGACACCCAGCTCGGTAAATGTGGGCGTGCGGCCAAGGTATTCACATATTTTGGCAAATTCTTCGTTGGTGAGGCCGTGTTCCCTGGCCAGTTCAATCGTCACTTCGGGTTCGGAAAAGCGCAATTGGGACATGATGGATGGTGTGGTTCAGGTTGGGTTGGTTTTGGTGTCGGGAATCAAGGCCTGCAACAGTTCGCGGAATCCGGAAAAAACCAGATCAGCGAGATGCCGCTCCGGGGCCTTGCCAGGCTGCAGATACCAGGCCGTCTTCCAGCCGCATTGGCATCCGCCCAGGATATCGGATGAATAGGAATCACCCACATAGAGTAGTTCGGAAGGCTTAAAACCTGCTTTTTCGGCAGCAAATGCAAAAATGCGCGGGTCGGGTTTCAAATATCCCACTTCCTCGGAAATGATCAGATGACGGGCGTAACGGTTGAGGGAAAAATACTCAAACTTTTTCTTTTGGACGAAGGTAAAACCGTTGGTCATGATACCGGTCGGAAAGTGACGGGAAACCTGCATAAGGGCGTCACGTGCATCCGGAATCCAGTCCCAGTGGCGAGAATAGCAGTCCATGTAGATCTCATCCACCTCACGCCAGTCCAGTGTCCCCACACCGATCTGCCGGAATGTCTGCTCAAAACGCAAACGGCGCAACTCGGATTGGCTCACCTCACTGCTGCGATACGCCTCCCACAGACGGTAATTGGTCCCGGCAAATTCCGATGCAAATACCTTCGGTTCGGTCCGCTGCAGCTCGGGATACTGCGTCCATACGTCCACCAGGGCACGCTCCTGGGCCTTTAAATGATCAATCAGCGTGTCATCCAGATCAAAATAGATAAATCGCACCGTGCTGAAATCGGGTCTGACAGGCTGCGAATGGGAATCCATATGGGTATCAGTTGTTGCAGAAAAACTAAAAATAAGAGGTTGCAGAACCTTTACATAATGAAAAATGCTTTTTTACCACGGATGGCCCCATCCTCTCCCATAAATATGGCAATCCATGCCTCAATCAATTATCTTGGCCTTTTGTCTCTCAACTCACATACACTTAGTAAATCGATTATAATGGCACGCACTCCATCCAACATGCTTGAATTGGGGACCGAAGCCCCGGATTTCGCTTTACCTGATCCACACGGAAACATGTTCACAAGAGACCAGATTGCCGGCAAACACGGCCTGCTCGTTGTCTTTTACTGCAACCATTGTCCGTTCGTCAAGCACATCAGGGAACGCTTCGTCCAGATTTCATCGGAATACATCGACAAGGGGATTGGCGTGGTGGCCATCAACTCCAACGACGTGGAAAACTACCCGGATGACGCCCCCGACAAAATGGCTGAAGAGAGCAAAATTTATGGATACCGGTTCCCCTATCTGTTCGATGAAAGCCAGGATGTGGCCCGGGCCTACAACGCCGCCTGCACCCCTGATTTCTACCTGTTTGACAAAGACCTGAAACTGGTATACCGCGGCCAGTTCGATGCCAGCCGTCCCGGAAACAACGAACCGGTCACCGGCGCGGATCTGAAAGCGGCCATGCAGGCGCTGGTCGACGGCAGGAAGCCGACCGAAGACCAGAAACCCTCGCTCGGATGCAACATCAAATGGAAGCAGCAATCATAAGGAGCCTGACATGACCAACACTGCAGGGAGCCATGTTACAGGGACAGGACATCCGGGACTCCACACAACACACCAGGATTCGTCAGGACTCAACCGGGCGGTAA
>PWOE01000080.1 GCA_003557585.1 Candidatus Nealsoniibacteriota bacterium
CGACGTATCGTTGCCAGTCGTTTCCCCTAGCACCAAATTCATTCGGCTTGTTATGTCTGAAACGGTTCTGTGAAGTCCGTACGCTGTCAAAAGCAGTGGTCTTGTTGGCATAATTTCATCTCCTTAATTTGTTCTGATAAAGTAATATCTGGGACATTGCGATAAATCTCCGTCGACGTGGTCGACTTGGAACATGAAATCTATTGGGTATTCGTTTGGTGGGTGCTCTTCTCCGAGTTTATCTCCAACACCTTCGGGTGTAAGACATGATCCGGGTGTCGAAAAACTATGTTGGTCTTTCATTGCCCCACCCGTAGCATCATATGCCGACTTAGTCGACCACGTCCATTGCGGTTTTTCTACAATGTAGTCGTAACCGATTTGCAATCGCACATCGACTTCTTGGCCCGGATATGCGTTTGGTTGAGCCTCTGCCTCTATCGAGGCATTGATTGAAACGGTTGATTGTTGCTCGGTGTCCGGGTTTTTGAAAGTGTCGGCTTGATACTCCGAAGCCACCTTCACATCCGCTTTGTGCGCGTCTGCGGGGTTTTTAAACGTTGTGCTTTCGTACTCCGAAGCGATGTTGATTTGTGCGGCATTATCGGCGGTGAGGAAGAAGAATTGATATTCGATTGCACCTTTTGTGATGTTAAAATAGACATCTTTTACACCATTGCCCGAAACGATAATTTCGTCGTTTATCGTTAACGCCCAGTACTCAAAATCTTCGGTGCCGTACACTTCCAAATGCTGTTGCGTGAATGTATAGCCGCCACCCTGAACAATGGTATCTGTCGGTCGTCTTTTCTTGCTCGCTAAAGTGTATGGCCTTTCGGACTTGTAGAGTTCCACAACACGCTCGAAATCACGAACGTATCGGTTGTACTTGAAGAAGCCTTGGCCTATCATGACGCGCGGGTCGTCGCTGATCCCCGATAGCATCATTGTATATGCGAAACTGTCGTTCAAACCCAAATGAATCGGTTTTGACTGCACTTCGGTAACGTCTACACCGGTCGAGTTATCGATTAGCGGGTATTCTCCATCATCGATGATTTCGTCAGTTTCGATAAACTTAAATCGAAAGCTGTTTAAAACAAATCGGGGAGCCCGGCCGGTATACAATATCGGTCTGCGATCGTTATTTTCGTCAAACGTATAACCCGCAACGAATGGGTGGTCAAAGTGCGCGTTAAATACGATGTTTCTACCGCCTTGCGTTATGTGGAGCGGCATGTGTATTGATTTTCCTGTGCCGATTTGCGAACTGGCGCGAAACATCATTTGCACCGTTGAAAACGCCGGCACATCAATGAGCGACGAAAAGATTCGGTTTGTCGCAAAAGTTGTAAAGATGTTGTCGTCTACCAGCGGCTCGGTGTTGGCGCGAACATAGACGTGGTCAATCACATTCGTTTGCAACCGCTTCCCTGTGACAGTAAACGGCGAGGGGTCGCGTCTAATCGAATACTCTGTGTTGATGTTTGCAAAATCTTGATAGAGTTCGTATTCAGCAAACGTGTAATTTTTTCTCGGTGTGTATTGCGCTTTTGTAATGGTGAAACCGTCTTCCGTGATGTCGCCGGGTTTATACGGCTCGCCCTCGTGTGTTTGCGTGGCTGTCTTTTTACGATTTCCGAGCTTATTCGCCATTGTGTCAAGCGTTTCGAGATACGACGATAGTGAAACCTTTGAGTCACGTTGTTGGTGCATCGTCGTTGATTCTTTCATACCAACGCGATGCCGAGTTGTTGATACGTCCATGTTTCTTTCGGCGTTGTACCGGACGCGTATTTTCTGTTCGTACAATTCCCATTTCGCAACTTCCACTTCGTAATAGAAACTTCCCGATGATGATAACCCTGCATCTCTCGCCGCTGTATTAATCGCGTTTCGAAGATAGTGTATATTAACATTCCAAAATCCAAACGCGCCCGACTCATAAAGTTGATAAATCCGGTTTTGTGTTAAATCGAACAGAACCACATTGCGATTGTGCATATAGGTATAGGCATGTTGCGATATACCGGACGATGGCAATGCGTCTCGCTCTTCTGGCGTGACGACGTATTTTGTAATATCAACATCGAAATACTGCGTTTCTTCTTCTTTGAAAGAAAGCATTGGCACATTCATTGCGATGACCTTTTCAATGCCAACAATGCGGCTGTCAAGTTGATACTCCGACGATGAAAGGCTTCGAACCACCTGCGACGATCGAGGCATGACGCCGCCGCTTTTTGACGGCCACCAAGACGTCTCACCCTCGTCGATGGCGTTTTTGATGTTTGAACGAATGTTCGTCGAGTACTCCGTCGCGTTCATTCGTTCTATTTCGCCCTCTGTCTTCAGCTCGATAACATCGCCCTCTTCGTCGATGAATTGAGGGTAAATGTGCCACTCGCCGTTGACACGAAGGGCTTTCGGATTCGCGTTTATCGAACGAAACAAATCTACCAATATGGCGCTCATGTTCAGGCCGTCGTATTCCTTGTTTGGAACAGGCGTTTCTAACCAATCCGCCTCTTCTTCCCACGTAATATGCACGCCTTGATAGTGTTCCAACTCTCGGCGATATATATACAATATGTTGCGGATTTTTTTGGGTACGCCCGTTCTCGTCATAAAGCTTCTTGAAGCGGGGTAGACACTGTCGAAGTAGGCGATGTTTTCAATAATCGATACTCGGTGTTCGTAGATGTTGTTGCGCATTTTTGGCTTATCGTCGTCTTCGACGAGAAACTGCTTTCCGTCAAAGTCTACGGTTTCGTATTTCTCGAATCTTTCGGATGTTTCCGTATCAACGACGATGAAACCTGTTTCCCTCTCGTCTGTGATGTTTTTGATGTATCGCAAGGTTCTCGCGGTGTATGGTACGCCACCAATCTGAACGTTAGCCATAAACACCACCGCCCATGTAATTTATGCGATTGCCCATCGTCTCGCGCTCGATTTCAACGCGACGATTGTGTCGTCTGGTTTGCAAGGCGTTCGTCACAATGTCGTTGGCGGTGCTGATTGCCATCGGTATGATTGTGATAGGCGCTTTTATCGCAATCGCCGCCATGCCTACTCCACGAACGATGTTTGAGATTTGGTTTGCTAGTTGTTCGTTACCTTCCGCTCTAATCTCGTCCATGGCGGTTGAATAGGCGCGTCTGGCTGCCATTAAACCGTAGCCAATCATGACGCCTGATTTGATAGTTAGCGGTGGGCTACCTGCGGTTTTGGTTTCGGGGGCCGGGCTTTGTGCGCCAATCGGGGTGTGCCCTTCCTGTTGCCCTTTTTGCATATAAATATCATAACGGCTCATATTCAGTTCGCCCTTTCGACTGTGAACGCAATACGAACTGGTGCGTTGTTTTCGTATTCAACATTTGTCGAGATAACATATACCTCTTTTGTCCAGTCGTTCACAAAGTCCTTGCGCAATTTGTATTTGATTCGCTCGTCTCCAACGGCTTCGCTTTCATTCAACAGCAGCAAATCAACCGCTCTGTCGGCGTCAAAATTAACGTGTATTTCGGCGCGCCACGTTCTGCTTAAAATGTCGCGCTTTTGCTCGCCACCGTCTGAAGCGGTGGTGTCGTGATCGTTTTTGCCTGTGATTTCTACCACGCGAATCGTGTCGAGCCAGTGGTCGTTGCCGCTCGGCTCTTCTTCTGTCGCAAGGTTCATATACCATTTTGCGTGGTCGCCGGAGCGGCCGTTTCCTCTTGTGTATGTTGCGTTAATCGAAAGCGCCACAACCTGATAATAGTGAGCGTTGTATTTGAAAACGTTAACCTTTTGCGGCTCTTGCGTTTTGAACAGCAACAAACCATCGCCAAGACTGTCGTTTCGATTTTCTTTCAGCCAAGAAACGGTTTCGAGAAGCGCTTGGTATTCGTCGCACTCCGAATCAAACTTGATATTTTCCGTTCCGTCTGTATTTTCAACTCGAATGGCGATGTAGTATTCGAGCTCAAAATCCGTTCGCATATTTCGTTCCATGAACGTGATTTCTGCGGACGGCATTTCAACAACGGGCACGATGCGTTGCGTTTGGTAATCGTACTTTTCACCGTCTTTTTGGATGATGTGAAAATCTTGGGTCTTTTGCGAGGGTTGTTGAAAGAAACGGAACATGTAGTTTCCGTCAAAAACGACACCTTTAGTGTTTTGGTTTAACCGATCAAGCATGTAGTTGAATATCTTTTGTTTAACACTAACCAACATAGGCATCGTAATTTCCCCCTTTTTGTCCGTGCTTCTTGATGTGTTCGAGAACGCCCGACGAAACCATCGATGCACGCTTTCTTGCAGCCTCTTGGTATTTATTGTAGTTTGTCGGCACGCCTGCAGCTTTTGCTACGACCGCAGAGTTTAGTGCAGCCATGGTGTCATCGCGTATAAAACCAACGTTCCCGGTGAAGTATTTTGTGCCTTCTTCTTGATAGAAGATGTACGGTACCGCCGTCAAGTCATACGTACCCTTGATAAAGTCTGGTGTTTCTGTAACGCGAAACCCGTTCATGTACATATAGCCGGTGTCGTAAGGCATGTGGCTTCGGGGAATATCGTTGAATAAGTCAAGGCCAATCCACTCAATGACGTTCATGATACGACCAACTTCGTTACGAAGCGCGGTTTACGATACGCCGTCATGTCTTTGTCGCGGACAAATGTATCGGGTTCTTCTTCGACGGTGTATACCTCGTCGCCGATTTGCACCCTTTGGTTAATTTTAAACTCGATGTCCGCTTCTGTTTCTAACGTCATTTGCCCGCTTTCCATCATCGTTCCGACTTCCGTATTGATCGAGCGACGCTTTCGAAGTTTGCACCAAAACACGCGACGTCCGTCTTCTGATAACAAATATGCGCGAACGCTGTATTCTCCGCGCGGTCTTCTAATCATTCCAATCGACCTCGAAATCCATCTCGACGCCAAATGTTAAATCGTTGTTCATGAGTTTTCGTGCGACTGTTGGCGGAACGATTCGCTTGCCTTTTTCATCGTAAGCATTCAAACGATAGGCCGTAGTTAAATCGGCACGCAACAACTCAATCATAGCGTCCATTAGTGCAACTCTTCGTCTTTCGTCTTCGTGTATCATGAAGCGCACCGCGTTGGCGTGTTTTTGTTTGTGGATTCCATTATGATAGCTGTCGATAATATCGTAAACGTCAAAAGATACCTCGCGTAGATATGTATCGATAAGTTTGGCGTCTCCGATTTCGTCGGCGATGTCGGCTTCGCGAATGGTTGAGTTATTGTAGACGTCTTGTTTTTCCAGGTAATACTGCTTTCTAACGCTGTCAAACTTCATGTCGTCACCTCAATTTAATTTGGGGTGGGCGGTTAAACCCACCCCAAAATGGCGGTTCTAGTCTCCTGCGACTGCTGCAGAATTGTCAACACGGAGCAACGTCGGACGGATGATTCCGTAGACGTATACATAGCGACCTTGAACGGCTGAATCGCCGATGAAGGTTCCGGATTGATCAAGCGGTTGAAGAAGCGGCTCGCGCTTCCATTCGTGGCTAAAGCCAACGGCGCGAGGGTGACCGGCGATGATGTTTGTTCCGACCGGAAGCAACGTTGTCGAGTAAATGTCAAACCCGAGCAAGCGCCCAACCCAACCATCGGCTTGGATGTTGTCGCCGCGTTGGGTGTTCAAAACGACTTTGCTGTCGGTGTCAAGAAGCAGGTTCTCCATTTCTGGAGTCATCAGCAACCAGCGACCTTGTTTCGGCGCTTTAACTTTGTCGAGTTCTTCTTTCAGCGCAAGAATGCGACCGTAGATGGTGGTTGCAATCGGTTTTTCATCGTCAGCGTCAAAGTCTTCGGTGCCGTTATCTTCGAGTTCGACAAACGCATCGGTGTCTTGTTGCTCACCGAGCGCCTCGATGGCGGCAATGAGTCTTTGTGCAACATATTCTTTCGGTGCCGTTTGAACCGAATAACCGTCCAAAAGTTCGTTGACGGCTTTTTCCTTGAATTCGTCTAAAACGACGTAGTTCGAGCCGTCGTTGGTGCGCGATACTCCGGTGCCCGGAACGTAGTTTGCGACGGTGGTGAGTTCATGAACCCACATGCGCACGCTGCGTGCCGCCGGAGATCCTTCGATGTCGGTTCGCGCGATAGATCTGATAATCGATTTATGCGACAAAACCGATTCGGTAACTTCTGCGTAGCGATCAATTCGCCGTACAGTTGTGTGGTTTACACCCATTATGTTTCACTCCTATTTTTTGTTTTTTTGTTCGAGGAAGCTCATCACGTCGATTGAGTCGCCGGAATCATCGTTGTTGTCTTCGAAACGCATGCGCTTGTTTGTTGAAATGCTTTTGTCTTTGAAGACGTCTGGTTTTTCTTCGCGGTATTTTTCAAGCGCTGCGTCAAAGTCCGTTTCGTCGTCGGTCATTTTCGAAACCTTGTATCGAATAAACTCGGCATTGTCGTCGTCGAAACCCATCGCGCGCAATTTGTTCATCTGCTGTTCTGTCGTGTAGTTCGTTTCGAGCTCCGATTTCATTTTCTCGGACTCCTCGTATTTTGTGCGCAATTCTTCGACTTCTTTTTCGAGCTTGAGGTTTTGTTCTTTGATTTCGTCGGTGCTTCCGCCCATTTTTTTGATGTAGGTTTTGACACCGTCGATGTCTTTGGCTTCGATACCGAGTTCGCCAATAACCTTTTCGACCGCCTTTTCCATCAACGAATCTTCTGATGGCTTGTTCTTCGCCACGATGTCGTTGATGTTTTCGTTCAAGGCTTTTTCTGCGGACTTGTAATCGACGGTTCCGTCTTCGCTTTCGAATTGTGATAGAAACTTCTTCAGGTCTTTCATGGTTTCCTCCTTTTTAGGGTGCGAGCCACCCTGCGCGGTTTTCGGTTTACCGCCAACCATTTACCCGGTTTTTTAACGACGTTCGGCTCGTCATGAGTTGCTAAAAACTAAATAGCATCTGCAATTTATTCTTTCGCCTGGTGGCAATCTCATGTCGCCAGGCGCTGATGCTTTCATTTTGCCTAACACAAAGTCATCATCGATGTCGATTGTCTTGTTCGCCGCCCAATTGTGCCATCGCGTTTTTCGAACCCTGTCATCACCTTGTGTGTTCCACGTTTTTTTCGTCCAGCCCTCAAACTTCGCTTGTTCAACCTTTGCG
>PWOE01000061.1 GCA_003557585.1 Candidatus Nealsoniibacteriota bacterium
GTAATCAAATGGCAGTAATCAAAACCATTCCCGGGTTTGCCAGCAGTCTGGCCTACCGGATTGACGAGATGAACGCTTTTGAAATTATAGGTACCATTGCCGGTGACGACACCATCCTGGTGATCGGTAGAGAAGGGATCCCCCGACCGGCCCTGGTGCAAAGCTTAAGGCCCGTATTATCCTAAAAAAATTACCCTTAGATTTATATTACTCAGGGATTTCTTTGGAAGAATTTGAGAAATCCTAAATGAAACTGTGCATATAAACTAAAAAAAAACTTTTAAATATCAATCTGTTAAAAAAATATCTAAAATCAATAACCTTAATTAATTATCTAAACTTACTACAATTATTATGACTCAAAAAAAGGAAAAGATTGTTCTCGCATACAGTGGAGGACTTGATACATCAGTGATTCTGAAATGGCTGATAAATAAAGGATACGAAGTAATAGCCTATGTTGGCGATGTAGGTCAGGACGATGATTACGAAGAAGTTAAGAAGAAAGCACTGGAAATTGGGGCTTCTAAAGTATACATTGAAGACCTGAAAGAAGAATTTGTAACTGATTATATTTTCCCAGCCATCAAGGCAAATGCTGTTTACGAAAGCCGCTATTTGCTTGGTACTGCCCTTGCACGTCCTATAATTGCCAAAAGACAAATTGAAATTGCAGCACTGGAGGGGGCCAATATTGTATCACACGGTGCCACCGGAAAAGGGAATGACCAGGTGCGCTTCGAACTTACATACTATGCTCAGAACCCCGAGATAAAAGTTTTTGCCCCCTGGAAAGACAAAGAGTTTCTGAACGAATTTAAGGGCCGTACCGACCTGCTCAACTATGCTGCAGCACATGGAGTTCCGGTTAAATCAACTCTGAAAAAACCTTACAGTGAAGATGACAACCTGCTGCACATCAGCCACGAGGCTGGTATCCTGGAAGATCCGGCATACAAATGCGATCACGATATTATCAGCAAGATAAAAATGCCACAGGAAGCTCCTGATAAAGAAACTCATATTGCTATCACCTTCAAGGATGGAGTTGCAATAAAGGTTGCCAACCTGGATGATGGTACCATCAAAACTAATCCGCTGGAGTTGTTTCAGTACCTGAATTACCTTGGCTCGGAAAACGGTATAGGGCTTTTGGATATGGTTGAGAACCGGTATGTTGGTATCAAATCCCGCGGAATATATGAAACACCCGGTGGTACAATCTTACTTAATGCACATATGGATATTGAGGGAATTGCCATGGATAGGGAAGTAATGAAATTGAGAAATATGTTCTCACCCATTTTTGCAGAGCTTGCCTATAATGGTTTCTGGTTCAGCCCTGAAATGGAATTCCTGATGGCAGCAATCAATAAAAGCCAGGAATTGATAGATGGGGTGGTTTTTCTGACGCTTTACAAGGGTAATGTAATGATTGACGGACGGGAGTCGCCAAGTTCGCTTTACAACCAGAATCTTTCCAGTATGGATATTGAAGGTGGGTTTAACCAGCAAGACAGCGAAGGATTCATTAAAATTAATGCTATCAGACTAATGGCTCATAATGCTATTACAGAGATTCGTAAGAAGAACGGAAAACCGGTATTAGCCTGACTTATTTAAAATAAAAAATACAGAATCATGAAGCTTTGGGACAAAGGAATACACACTGAAAAGTCGGTGGAAGAATTTACCACTTCCACCGACCGAATCATGGACATGAGGCTTGCTGCCTATGATGTGCTGGGTAGTATTGCGCATGCAAGGATGCTGGAGAGCATCGGATTAATCACAAAAGATGAGCTGAAAATGCTTGAAAAAGCCCTTGGGAAAATCATGAAAAAAATACGGGAAGGAACCTTTGAGATTGAAGATGGGGTTGAAGATATTCATAGCCAGGTAGAGATAATACTCACCAATGAGTTGGGAGAAGTGGGCAAAAAGCTTCATACAGGGCGCTCACGAAACGATCAGGTACTGGTTGACCTTAAGCTTTTCACACGGCAGAGCCTTAAAACTGTTGTACTAAAAACCCAACAACTATTTAAGATTTTGCTGGATCTTAGCAACAAACACAAAAATTGCTTGATGCCAGGATATTCCCATATGCAGGTGGCCATGCCATCTTCATTCGGTTTATGGTTCGGGGCTTTTGCCGAGAGCCTTGTAGATGATATGCAGCTATTTCTGGCAGCTTATCGGATCAATGATCAGAACCCACTGGGCACTGCGGCCGGATATGGTTCATCCTTTCCATTGAACCGGACACTAACAACTCATTTGCTTGGGTTCAATAATATGCAGGTCAATTCGGCTTATGCACAAACGAGCCGTATTAAAAATGAAAAAACGGTCACTTTTGCTTTGAGCTCACTGGCAAATACAATTTCCAGACTTGCTATGGATGTTTGTCTATACAGTGGACAGGATTACAAGTTCTTCAAACTGCCCGATGAATATACTACCGGTTCCAGCATTATGCCTCATAAAAAGAATCCCGACGCCTTTGAACTAATCCGGGCACGTTGCAACAAACTCGTGGCTTTACCATATGAGATAAGTCTTATAACCGCAAATCTTCCTACAGGATATCACCGCGACTTTCAGCTCACAAAACAGGATTTTATTAAATCCTTTGACGAAATAAATGAATGTTTGAATATGATGACCCTGCTAATGGAAAATATAAGCATAAACCCTGATCTGATAAATGATGATAGGTATAATGATATTTTCAGTGTAGAAAAAGTAAACAAACTTGTTTTAAAAGGAATTCCATTCCGAAATGCATACAAAATGGTTGCAGAAGAGATCAAAAATGGAACCTTCAAACCCGAGAAAAATATTAATCACAAACATGAAGGAAGTATAGGGAATCTATGTAATGATATGATCGAGCAAAAACTGAATTGTGTTATGTGCCAGTTTAATTTTATGAAATCAGAAACGGCACTGAGTAATTTATTGCCAGGCCAATAACCAAACTTACCATTACCATTATTTATGGAAAACAACTACAGGATCATTTTCAGAATAGAGATTGATACCTTTTTTGATGAGCAGGGAAATCTTAGCCTGCAAAAAATGGAACATCTTGTTATGGTATGCACCAATATGCGCAATGCAGGTTTTCAGGTTCTTATGGTATCATCAGGTGCTATTATGCTTGGTACTGCCAAAATGGGTTTGCCTCAACCTCCCACCGATCTGATTACCAAACAGGCTATTGCAGCAATTGGTCAAACTGATCTGATCAGATATTACCAGATGTTTTTCGACAGCTTTGACCAGATCGTGGCCCAGGTATTGATAACGCGTGATGTTTTGAGTATCCCGGTACGCAATAAAAATGCGCGCATGACACTTAATAAATTGCTTGAGAAGGGAATTATCCCCATTATCAATGAAAATGACTCTGTTTCCACGGATGACATTATCCTTAATGATAATTATCCTTTGACACTTATCGTGGCTCAGCTTGTAAAACCCCATGCCATCATCATTAACTCATACAAAGAAGGCAAATTCAGTCTGATTGTAAAGAACAACCCTGAGATTATAGACATTACGGAAGAAGACCTGTTTCAACTTGCAGTCCGGATTAAATCAGATGCAGGCATTGCAACTGAGATCAATTTTGATTGTAAAACACGAAAATCATTAAAGCCAACTCTGCCAGGCAGATACAATTCTTTGGCAGAAGTGCCAATGATAAGTGGATTTCCTCAGGTACTTACATTATCCTAACTCTGTAAAAATGTTATTAAAAAATTACTGGAATAAAATTAAATCGAGCGAAACCATTGTGGTTAAAGTTGGCACTTCTACACTGAGTTATCCCAATGGCAAACTGAACTTTCAAAGGATCGACAAGCTGGCGGGGGTATTGGCCGGTTTGCAGAAAAAGGGAAAAAAGATCATTCTGGTATCGTCAGGGGCAATTGCCGTTGGCTCAGGAAAACTGGGGCTTAGCTCAAAACCCACCGATCTGGCAGAAAAGCAGGCTCTTGCAGCTGTGGGCCAGGCCGATCTGATGAAGGTTTACCAAAAGCTGTTTGAATCGAGAAATCAGCTTGTTGCCCAGGTTTTACTCACCAGGGATATTGTTACTGTGTCCGAAAGAAGAAAAAATGCTTCCAATACCCTGGATGCACTGATGCAAATGGATGTAATCCCTTTAATCAATGAGAATGATACGGTTGCTACCGATGAAATTGTTTTTGGCGATAATGATACTCTATCGGCATATGTGGCCAGTCTGGTGAAAGCTGACCTGCTAATCCTTATGTCGGATATTGACGGCCTGTATTCAGCAGACCCAAAAGTTGACCCTGAAGCGACCATTATTCCGCTGATCACCGAACTGAATGGCGCGCTGGAAAAAACTGCAAGGGGAAGTAATAGTAACTTTGGAACAGGGGGTATGATCACAAAAATTTCAGCTGCAAGGGTTTGCCGGGAAGCCGGGATACCGGTGTCAATTACCAATGGGGCAAAACCTGAAATACTCAATGAAATAATCGCTGGAAAACCAACAGGGACTTTATTCTACTGGACCAAAAAAACGGTAGGAACCAAAATAGTATAAACGTTTGATGATTATTATTCTTATCCGGATTTCAGCATAAATAATCGAATCTGGAAAACAGGAATAAAGGATTAAATCAATCAGCAATTTTTTTAAAAATAATGTGTATGAATGAATTGAATGAAAAAGGCATTAATGCCCAAAAAGCCGCCGGCTTACTTTCCCGGCTTTCTACCCAACAAAAAAACATGGCGCTGAAACAGACTGCCGACTTGCTGATAGAAAAAGCAGATTATATACTGGTAGAGAACCAGAAGGATATTCAAGCAGCCAATGCAAATAATATAAAGGGGGCTTTGCTTGACCGGCTTCGTTTGAATATGGCCCGGATAGAATCGATGGCCGAAGGGCTCGAACAGGTTGCCCTGCTTGATGATCCGGTAGGGGAGGTATTATACATGAAAAAAAGACCCAACGGATTGCAGATAGGTCAGGTCAGGGTTCCTCTAGGAGTTATCGGGATTATTTATGAAGCACGCCCCAATGTTACAGCCGATGCTTTTGCTTTGTGCCTGAAAACAGGGAATGCAGTCATTCTCAGAGGGGGTAAAGAAGCCATCAATTCAAACAAAGCGATTGTAAAGGTTATCCAGGATGCGCTTCGCAGCAAGGGTGTTCCGGTTGACGCCATCCAGCTCGTGGAAGATACTTCACGCGAAAGTGCCTTGGCAATGATGAAGCTTAACAAATATCTAGATGTACTGATACCTCGTGGGGGAGCAGGATTGATACAAACCGTAGTGGAAAATAGCAGTGTGCCTGTACTTGAAACTGGTGTGGGAAACTGCCATACCTACATTGATGAATCGGCTGATCCAGGAATGGCCCAGAAAATTGCTGTCAATGCCAAAACTCACAGGCCGGGGGTATGTAATGCCATGGAATCTCTACTGATTCACAAATCATTAGCAGATAAGGTACTACCTTCCCTTTGCGCAGAACTCAAAAGTCTTAATGTGGAGATCAGGGGTGATGAAACAGTTCAAAAACTTGTACCTTTTGCAGTCCCTGCCACCGAGAAAGACTGGTCAACGGAATACCTGGACCTGATTCTGGCAGTTAAGGTTGTTTCATCGCTCGAAGATGCGATCAATCATATCAATTCCTTTGGTTCAAGCCATTCCGAGTGTATTGTAACAGAGAATTATTCAAATGCCCAGCGATTCCTGCTGGAGGTGGATGCCGCAGCAGTATACGTAAATGCATCTACCCGTTTTACCGATGGGTTTGAATTTGGTTTCGGGGCCGAGATCGGTATCTCTACTCAAAAGCTTCATGCCCGTGGCCCAATGGGACTTAAGGAGCTTACTTCTACAAAGTATATCATTTATGGAGAAGGGCAGGTGAGGTAATGTTTGTTTTATGAATTTTTATTGACTGCAGGGAGTCAGAATGACCAAATATTGAATTACAGATTCGATGATGTTTGGAGCGGAAATGCAACCGACCGAAGGGATCTCAGCGAAGCTGATTTTTATTTGGCATGGATGGCCATAAACCTAAAAACTGATTCAAATCCCTAACCTGTAAAACGATTCGTAAAAGAAATACCGGTCAATGAATGCGGCAACGATTATTAGTATAAATGCCAGTTTTTTAAGATTCCCGGATCGTGTCGGTTGTGCAGTGGGTTTAAGTACCTGCCAGATCAGAAGAATACATCCGGTGAACCAGAGTATCCAGGGCAGGAGTATGGCGGTAAGGGGAATTTGCGGTACAAAGGCAATATTCTCATCCGGAACTGTTGATCCTGCCAGAAATGATCCTGCCAGTCTGATAAGCAATGCTGCAGAAATGATCCCTGCAAAAATATATAGTATGCGGGAATTATCAGAATATAGTGGTTTAATCTGACTTAGACCGGGAAATATCAGCAGGAATCCTATACCGGTAATGAAACCACCGGTAAAAAACCTGATAAGGGTATGGGGAGTATTCCACGCTGGAACAGTTGGCAGAATATAAATCCTTGCCATGGTATAAATCAGCAGCCATCCTGCCACAGTAGTAAGCAAAAGCAGCCAGGGTGATTTTAATACCACCTTGCCCGGATGCCAAATCTGGATGGCAGTGATGGCAAGCAGTCCCGTGAAGATGGATACCATCAATATTTCGCGACTCAGCCACGAATGTTTCAGGTTGCTCAGGGCATAGACTGATGCCAATGGAGCCGACAGGTGAAAAAAGGATGCAAGCATGGCAACCACCA
>PWOE01000004.1 GCA_003557585.1 Candidatus Nealsoniibacteriota bacterium
ACACCGTAAGGGACGGGCAAGCGGACGAACGTCCCGGCGGCGGGGCGGGCGAACGGGACGGGCGCATGTTCAGTCGACAGGGCCCCATACGTTCCATCGGCGAACTGGGCTATCTGCTGTTTACTGCGGAGCGGCCCTGGGAAACCATTCGGCTATTGGAGCCCGATCCTCACGGAACGTCCCGGGTTCTGGACCTCTTCACGGCGCATACCAACACGATTCGGAGGGGCCTTGTAAATATCAATAGCCGGCAGACCAATGCCCTGATGGCGGCTTTATGGAAGATGCCGATTGAGGAGTATCCTACGGATGAGATCACTGATCCGAATACAGTGGTGGTTCCCGTAGCGCGCCAGTTGGCTGAGACCATCATTTCCCACACGCGGGATGAACCGATACATAATCTTTCTCAATTGAAAGATGTGCTTCCTCATGCTGACTTGGAAAACATTTTTTTGCCCCGTGGCTTCGATGTGAGAAATAACAAGTTTCTGAAAGAGAGTGTTGTGCGCAACAGTATCGGTTTGTTGGGTACCCGGCACAACCTTTTCACGGTCTTTGTTGCCGCGCGCACGTACACGGATGAATATGACCCGAACAACGCCGGTCATACTGCTAACCGGGACGATTACATGCTGGCGGACCAGCGGGCCGTGGCCGTTGTCTGGAGGGATCCCTTTCAAACACGGGACAGCGCTGGGAACGATACCTTTCAAAGCTGGATCCAGTATTATCATTGGATAACCGTCGTGTTGGACGAGGAACAATAAACCGCGCAATGCTTACGGGAGACAGTAGGTCGGGCATCCCTGCCTGACTATGGTCGGAGCAAGGAAGGGAACACGCCAGAGCCCTCATTCACGCACCCCCCAAAATCCGGGTTCCAAAGTGTAACGTTTTTTGACAATGTCCGACTTTACAGTGTATAGTCTGGTATGGGGGTGCAGATGCGAAGAGTACTCATATAAGGGGACGCATTTGAATCGACATGTGTCAGTGTGTGGTTTCTTTCTTGCCGGTTTTTTCGTTGTGGCTACAGCTGTGGCGTCGGCCGATTTTGACAGTTATTATGATGAAATCAACATTGCCGGTTCGTTCAACGACTGGGACACAACCAGTCATAAGTTGGACCTCATAGCTGATCACATTTGGCGTGGGGATTTCACGATCACGAATTCCGTGTTTGCATTCAAATTCGTGGCTGGGGATTGGTCTATCAGGAATTGGGGTCATGATAACCCAAACGAGAACAATGCGTTGCCGATTGCCGGGTTGGGAGAGTGGGACGGACCCGACACGTGGATAAACAACCCCACGGCCAATACCACCATTCGTTTTTATTTCAATGACGCAACCGGCTCATACAGCGTGTTTCTCGTCAATAACCTATTTGCGAATCTACTTTACAACACAAGTTTTGAGACCCAGGGTACGGCGGCCGGGCGCGCCCGCTACTGGCAATGGGGGGTGCCCTCGCCGCACGGTGATTCCTGGGGAAGCGCAGTGCGGTCGGGCCCCGATGCCACAGCGGCAAGAAGCGGGGACTGGATTGTTTCCATCCTAGGCACCAATTTGGGAAGCGAGGATTACGGCGGCGTGTGGCAGGAGGCGCCTGCGGAATCGGGTATTACCTATGAGGGATCCGCGTATTTCAGGGCGCCCACCAACTGGACGGCGCAGGTCCAGGAGATCAAACTTGAATTCTATCGCCATGATTTCGGTCCAGCGCTTGCCCAGTATTCCGCGGCGCTGTCTGGTCTGACGACAGATTGGAAACAGTACACCGTTCAGGGGGAAGCCCCGCCCGGAACAGCGTGGGCGCGCATCATAATCAATGTCGAGCGGTCCGGCGAATCGGGTGCTTTGCATGTGGACGATGTGTCGCTTGTGGGTTTGAGCCCGAGACGAACGCAGGATTTTGATGCCTGGTTCAGTGCCGTCACCGACGGCTGTTACCTGTTTGCCGATTGGTCCATGTGTACGGGGAAAGTGGTTTCCACCTATATGTATGAGGAGGAGGAGATCCCGCTGGCCCGTTCGGGCCTGGCCGCCAGCCTGTCCGCCGAAGGTTCCTACGTGCGCACTCCACGTTTGCAGACCGGCGTCGGCATGATTTCATTCTACTACCGCCACGGATATCAGGGCGATCCGGGAGATGGGCCGGATGAACCGGTGCATCTCTCCGTCGAGGTTTCGCCGACCGGCGACTTCTGGGAAGAAGTGGCAACGCGTTCCAATATTTACAACACCGTCTATAACCGGCTCGATGTATTTCAATTCAGGGATTCCGCATACTTTGTGCGCATTCGCCATAAGGGCGGCAGTACAAACCGCCTGCTCCTTGACAATGTATCCATTGCCCTGCCCGTGGCCCAGCCGCGATTCATGCATTTTGACGCGTGGGATGCGTCTGCGACGAATGTGGGTTGCCACACGTTTCTCAATTGGCAGGTCTGTACCGGGATCGTGTCAAGCGCGATCGCGAAATCCGGTAAAGCTGCCCAAATCTTTGGAGACGACAATGACAGTAATTACCTGCTTACGCCCAAGTTTGAGGACGGGTACGGCGCCATCAGTTTTTCGTATCGGCGCGGATTCAGCGGCGTTAATACCGTGGGATTGAGCCTGGAAGCCTCTACGAATGGAGCGGACTGGACGGTTTTGGACACCATTTCCAATATTGATTCCCTGTTGTGGAAGGACTATTCCGCTTTCTATGTTCAAACAACGCCGCATTACATCCGCATTCGCAATATCCGTGAAACCAATGTATTGGAGAATCTGAACGAATTCATTGTCGAAGGATTTGATGATGGGGCAACGCCGCCGCCCGGCTGGGAATTCAATGAGATTGGTGAATACTGGGGTGAGGGCAGTTATGGAGAAGCTCCGCCGTCGATTGCTCTTAATCAGGACGGTTCGTATGTCATCACCCCGGAGATCCTTAATCCTACCAATGCCACCTTTATGCTGAAGGGCCAGGGCTCCAGCAGGCCGGAAAACTCTTTCGAAGTGGAAGGTTTTATAGCCGGCAATTGGCAACAACTCGCCATGTACAGCAACATTTCGATGAACAGGGTGACCAAACAATTATCTCTTTCCCAGAACATTACTCAACTCCGCTTTACCTACCATAAACCCGAATCGGGCATGAACGTGGCTTTTGACGATCTGATTGTTACGGGGGAGGGCACGGCTGGCGACCCTGGTGCGGCCCAGGTGCTGGTTCTCGACGATGTGAATATAGGCTATCCGGTTGAGTATCCCAACCAGAACTTTGATTCCTGGCCAACCAAGGATAACTATGCCATCGGAACCACCCGTCATCAGGGCTGGAGGCTGAACGGCAGCATCATTGTCAATGCCGAGAAGGCTTATGCGGGTCAGGCCGCACGTCTATTGCGACTTGGCATCGGGGGCGAGGACGGATATTTCGTGGATTTTGAATCGGAAACCAGCTCATTTGTGAGTGGCAGTACGGGGTATCCGCTGGGCATATATACCTTGGGAGGCTTAAACTGGCAGATCGGTCCGCAGGCGCTTATTCGTGGAGACGCCGGCGACATGAAGTTTGGCCAGCGTTCGGTACGATTAAGACTGGATGGCGGGGTGTATGGATCCATCACGATGCTGGAAGACAAGACCAATGGGATTGGAACCATATCGTTCTATTATGCGCGTGCCAATTTCGCCAACGATCGCACCCCGACAGCGCCGTCCTTTGTAGTGGAATACAGCACTGACGGGGGTGATGACTGGGTCCAGGCGGGCGGCGAAACAAGTTTGGACGGCGTGGACGAATTAACCCCTTTTTCAGCGGTTGTTAATGTGGCGGGCAATGCCCGCATTCGGATTCGCCAAACAGCCGGCACGGCCGCGCGCCGATGGAATGTTGATGATATCATGATCACCGATTACGATCCTTCCCCTGGTCCCGGTGACGATGATCCCTATATCATATCGCACTTCTTCCCTGCGGGAATCGGCCCGATATCGTTCAGGTATCGAAACTGGCGCGAGCCGCCGATCGGCGATCAAATCGGAACGCTTATTGCGCAAACCTCACCTGATGGAACAACATGGAGCAATCAGGTAACTGTTACGGTGGACAATGATGAATACCTGCTCTCAGAAACGTATTTACTCGAACCAGACCATCATTATTTCCGCATTCTGCTTTCGGAGGGGAGTGCGCCTGTCCTGGTGGATGAGATCAAAGTGTCCAAACCGCAGGATCCCGCCATCGTGTCAATCAGCGGTTGGCACGAACCCGAACTTCCCTTCATCAACGACGAAGTCAGTCTGCATGCCCAGGTGAGCCCGCAGCTCGGTGCGCACAGCCTGTCGGTGACGTCGTATTACCGCATCGGCACGTCGGGCGTATTTACGGTCGTTGCAATGGACGAAATATCCGCGAACCTCTTTCAATCCGTATCCAATATTCCTCCACAACCGACGAATACCGTCGTGCAATATTACATGGAAGCCTGGTACGGAGGGCCCGGCAGTGCGTCGACACGCCCAATTTATTATCCCGCCGGCGGCTCCAATAACCCCGCCTGGTACGGGATCCCGCGCAACCCGCCGGGCCGGGTGTGGATTAATGAAGTCGATTATCGGTCATATGTCCGGATTGAGGAACCCCCTCCTTTTGGGACTTGGATATCGTATGAGTTTATCGAACTGGCGGGGCATGCCGATATGGATATCAGTGGGTGGTCCATTGAGCTGAGAACGGGCGCCACGCCGGAATTCCGATTATTCGACCACTACATCATGACCAACGGCACGGTGATCGTGGATGTAATAGATGGTTTCGGCTTCTTCGTTCTGGCGGCGGAAGGCATCGATGCGCCGCCCCGGGATATGTTGCTGACCAATCGCCTGGGGACCACTTCTCATCGACCAGGCGCCGTTCGTTTGCTGAATGAAATGGGCGGGATTGAAGATACGCTTTCGTACGACGGAAGTGTACCCGCGCATGAATTTGTGGCCACCCTGGATCCGGATACCTCTCTCACCAATTCGGTCTCGCTTGTGGGCGTAGGATCGGCGAAAGCGCATTTTACCTGGGCGTCCGATACCACCATGCCTACGCCCGGTGCGCCCAACGAAGGGCAGACCTTTGCCGATCCTGCCGAGATTGCCACGGACCATGGTTCTTTGGCCTTCCAGTATATCGCGGGTAGTTTTAATCCGCCTGCGCAAAGCCTGGTGGTGTCCAATGCGGGATTATCGGATTTGATCTACGAAGAATTCGGCGTCAGTCATGCGTGGCTGGACGTGGACCCTCTTGAAGGCGACGCGTTGGGACCCGGCGAAACGAGGACGCATACGGTGCTGGTCGATACCACCGGCATCACGGGCCACCGGAACGGTTCCCTGACGATTCACAGCGGTGTGGCCGCGAATAGCCCGTTCTCGATACCGGTCAACCTCACCCAGATCAGCGTGGGCGAGGCCCTGCTCCGCTATCCGCTCGACCGGGACGGTGCCACGCTGGCTCTCAATCGAGGCACCATTGGTTCGGCGGGCAATCTCACGTTGGCTGACGGCGCGACTTGGAGCTTGGAAACGCGGGGTGTCTCCGGACAATTGGGTGATTTTGCGTACATCTCTCCGACCAACACGGCCTTGGCCAGGACCGCCGGGTCCGTGACTGGTTTGAATAACCGGGTGCAATTCACGGTAACCGGTTGGTTGAAACCCACAGGGACCGGAGGCGTGCATTACGTTCTCGGAAATCGGTCCTCAGGGCAGGGCTTTGAGGTCATGACTTCCGAGGATTATCAAAACGTGCGCCTCCTTTCGTCCGATGGTGGCGCGCCGGCGGCCGTCACGTCTACCAATGGACTGTTTCCATCCAATACCTGGACGTTTTTCGCCATCGCGTACGACAGCACGGAGAACGGACCTGATGCGGTTCAATTTTATCGAGGGACTACTAACGACAGCATCTACCTGTATTCATCGCAAGGGAAGGGCGATCTGGGTGGGTCCGGAACAAGCACGAACCGCTTCCATCTCGGGGGCACCGGGGCCAATGCATTTATCGGTTGGATGGATGACGTGCGTGTGTATAACGGCGTATTGGATCCGATGCGCCTTGAAGCCATACGTGTTGACGGTATTACGCGGGATACGGGGGAGGGAGAGCCGCCCGAAATTACCGTTCAACCGCAAAGCGATACGGTCATGCTGGGCGCGGACGCCACGTTCTCGGTGACGGCAACGGGGGATCCGTTGCCGCAATATCAATGGCGGAAGAACGGAACGAACGTGGCGAATGCGACCGGATTCCAGTACTTCATCGGAAACGCGCAACTCTCGCACGCTGGTGACTATGACGTTGTTGTATTCAATGCCCTGGGCTCGATTACCAGCCAGGTTGCGACCCTGACCGTCAACGATCGGCCTAGGATTCAGGCGCACCCCACCAATCACTATGTGTATCTGGGCGCCGACGTTGAGTTCAGCCTGACTGCTTCGGGTTATCCGGTGCCGGCTTATCAATGGAGCAAGGATGGAACGAACATTGTCGGGGCCACAGAATCCACATATGTTATCACAGATGCACAGCTTTCCGATAGAGGGCTGTACAGAGTAGTACTTACCAATATTTATGGCACTGCAGTCAGTGGCGACGCATTGCTACAAGTCCTCGACCCCGAGGAACTTGAGTTTGACGTATCCGAGGCTTTGCGTCCGGGTCCCGGTGGTTCGGTGCTGGTGAACTGGCCGACGGCGTATGGCCGCGTATTTGATCTTTATTGGAGCA
>PWOE01000076.1 GCA_003557585.1 Candidatus Nealsoniibacteriota bacterium
ACTTGTTTTCTAAGAATATTTTATGGGATGTTGGGTGTAGAATTACAACATATAATTTGGCTTTTGATGCGCATGACAGGGTGGTTCAGGGTGGTTCAGGGCTTGAATTGTTTAATATTGAAACCGGTGAACGCACACTGAGTCAAAATGCACCATATACGGATTCGCAGGATAACCCAAAAGTTGTCGGGGAACTGCGCGGGATTGGGATGAAACATAAAAACTGGCAGTTGGATTTTGTTGGCGGCACCCCACCACCCCCGACCGGCACTACCATTGCGAACTTCGTAAAAATCATACAGGATTCCGATGATCCGGCGGATGATGATGTGGTATCATTTTTCAATCTGTACGGCCCGGCGAATTATATGAATAGGCAGATTAGCGTGAACAGCCCTGTAGCGATAGACAACCTGCCGTTCGGAAAATATATTGTTACACAACCTGGGTTTAATTCACAGTTCCCGGCAGTAGGTGTGGAGCCGCGGACGTTTGTATTGAGCAGCGATAACCCCGAGCAGAATGTGGATTTGATTTACCGCAAAGCCGTTGGGGAGTTTGTAACCGGGCAGCTACGGATTGTGGATATACTGGATAGCGCAGAACCCGTACAGGCACAGTTCGATTTTACGTTTGCGATACGATCTACGGGAACGGGGGTTATTGAGGTAGCGAATAATAATGTTCCCGGAAACCTGGTACTGGTTGCTTATGATACATCCACAGACAGTGTGCAGCAGATTGTAAGTAATCTGCGTGATGCGATTAACGGGGCATCGGGGGGTACAAGAATTATAGATTCTGACTGGGCAGACCCCGTTACGGCTTTCAGTGCCGGACAGGGAAATATTCTTCGTTTGCGCCATGACACACCTGGAAGTATTGGGAACAACTTCCAGGTACGTATTGTGTATAGCGCGGATATTGAAGTGAACGGAAATGCGAGTGGTTTACTCACACAAAACCTGCAGGGGGGCGAGGATGTTTCCCCTAATTTCGTTGAGCTCTACTACCCATACGCCGGGAGTTTCCAGCACATACCAAAAGTAAGTATTACCTACACTGATACCGAAAGCCCGGAAACCGTAGCGGAACGGTTGGTACAGGCTGTGAATGACCACCCAACAATTAATCTCGAAGCAGCAAGAATCGGGGATACCATTACATTCACTGAAAAACGACAGGGAACCCAATACGCCGGAAACCGGATACGTGTACTCACAAACGGACAGACTATAATTATAAATCCAACCAACGGTATTATTACCATGGGGTAACTTTTTTTATAAGGATGTGGGGAAAATCCCCACAGTGATGAGTGATAGGCCGGGGGAATAGCAGTACCCCGGTCAATTTTTAATCTGTGATTATGGAACGTCAAATTCAACAAAAATTTATTCGCGGTATCAATCGAAGATTTAATGTCGCTAATCAGGACGACCCGACGAGGTTATATCGGTTGGAGAATGCCAGGTTACAGAAGCGGGGCGAAACCGGGCAGGTTGCACGAATAAAAGGGTTTGAGGAATTGACGAACACACCTGTAATTACTGGAACGGTGTACGATTCGGTTTTTTACGATAATCTTTTAATTGTATTGAGCCATCCCGGAGCGACCGATGCAGTTATTCACATTTTCAATGTCGATACAAATACCCTGATAACCACATTCAATTTCCCCGAAGAAGATACCGGATATGGGGAACTCACTTTATTAGAGGATACGATATTTATTACTCCATATAATAAAATGTTGAATTTATATAATGGAACGTGGAGAATGAATGATTTTAAATCCACAACTCCATTATTGCGACTTTCACAAAATGCTACGATGGATGGGTTTTTGGAGCAGGAAGCGACGTATTGGTATATGGCCGCGATTACGTATAGAGATAACCACAAAACATTAACCTGTTTCCCGCAGAAAATAAAAATTGGCGCAAAGCGGTTTGTTGAATTAAATATTACCACACCAATCGATTTGGATTTGGGCGATGTACAGGTCGAGATATTCAGGAAAAAAGAAGAAGAAAATTTCTTTTTGATTGACAGGGTGCGTGTGGATGCACAGAACGATTTTGAATATATCGATACCGGCAGGCCGAAGATGCGTGCATTTTCCAGGCAGAATTATGTGTGGAATGAGACTGAGGCTTCGGCAGCGATTGTACGTGACAGAATGGTTCGCGGCGGGGTTACGTTTGCTGACAGGGAATATGAACCTGATGCGACGGTAACACTGGATGATGCTACGGATGATGAATCGCTGGTGCCGGATAGTAATTTTACCGTATATGCCCGGCGGCGGTTTCCGGATGGGATACTTTCACCCCATGTACCCGTAGATGAAATTATCGGTGAAGAAGACAAAACCTTTAAGATAAACCAACCGACTACACCAGACAGAGAGATCGGGTTTTATATGGGGTTTAACCGACCATTTATTCCATCTGATAAAACCATCGAATTCCCCACATTGGAAATTTATAACGCCGTGGTACCATCTATTCAAACTGAAAGTGAAGATGAGTTTGAACAGGACAGACCATTTGATCCCCATGTATTTGTTGGGTTTGCACAGATTATACGACAGTTTCACGAAGGTAATACCATACGTCATGGGATTCGTGATTTAGAATGGGGTGGTGGTGTGTTAGGGTTTCATTGGTTCGATTCCAATTCTGAAAGTCCGACAGGGTTTGAAAATATTATGCCGCGTTATATTGATATTGAAGTGGTTGAAGGAGTGGTGATTAAATATAAACGTATCGCAACAGATCGAAATGATGGTACTGTGACGCAAGGTGTGTATCAAATTGCGTGGTTGAATGGGTTGAAAGAATATATAGCGACTCAACAATTTAATGTTCAGACTGAATCGGTATTATCCGGATTTACGATGTCTACTCAACGAACTAATTCTAATTTTTTGGGGATTGATGTGCGTGTGGTAGGGTATAAAGATCAAACAGACATTTTTCCGAAACCATATAGAACTGAATCTACCAATAATATAGCATTGGAATGGAAAAACCGTGTTTATTTGGTACTGGATAGAGAAAGTATTTACAATGAATTTAATTCTACTGAATTTAATAATTCAGACGTGAAAGATTCGTGGAATTCAAACCCCCCTGATTTATCAGCCAGAGCAATATTATCTTTATTAAACATTACATATATAGAAGATGATAATCCTACATCGGTACCGTTAACGATTGATGGTCTTTCACATTATCGGTGGGATTATGAAGATGAAGTAATTCAGCCGGTGCCGGATTTTGGATTGGAAGATTCGGTGGTATATTTGGGATCTACGTTTGGGCAGGGTGAAAAACTATACTCTGCCGGAATTGAAAAAGTTACAAATAACGGTTTCACGTTTTGGAGATTACCGACACACGCTATTTTTGAAACATTACTACTTTCGGAAGAACTTGAAATTTTTCAGGACCATTTTGCAAACCTGCTGATATGGAGTGAACCGTATGTATTGGGCACCGGCATTAATGGTATTCGTAATTTTACGTTTACCAATTTTAAATCGGTTTCGCAGGATTTTGGGCCGATCATCGATATTCGTTACATCAACAACCGGTTATTGGTGTTTTGTGAACGCGGGGTGAATATGGTACATGTGGGAGAGACATTGACCCAACAGGCATCGGGTGAGGTATTTGTTTCTTCGGCACAGTTTTTAACCAGTGATTTTTGGTTGCTCCGTAATTTACCTGCCGTACAAAAACAGAGCATTGTACAGTATGAGAACATGTTGTTTATGAGTGATGGCCGGGATGTATGGCAGTTTATTGAAGGGTTTCAGAATATAACCAATGGCGCGATAGAACTCGATGGTGATGTGGTTGCTGCCGGTGTGGACCCACTAAACAAAGAGTACCGTATTACCGATCAATCGCAGACATGGGCGTTCAGTATCGAATTAGGAGAATGGATGGGCCCGTACACCTATACTGATATTGCACCGGTGAATTACAGAGACAGGTTTTTTGCAGTACATGATCAGGGAATCATTGAGCATAATAATGGAAACACGTTTGATGGTTCAGAGTATGAGACATTTATTGAGAGTGTCGCAATTGATGTTCAACATTCTGCTATGGATAAATTGTGGAGAAAATTCCTTTTGCAGTTGGATAACATACCCGGTGAACCTGACCAGGAAACATTAGATTTTCTATATGGAAAAGATTTTTCGAATAAAACAGCCAAAAATCTTTTTGAAGTTGCTAAAAAGCTGAATTTGTACCATATTGGAATACATCCAGACGAACATAATTCCCAACAGTTGTACTGGGGTATCCGAACTGATATTGAAGATTTTGTATTGCGAGCATTCGCGTACAATTTGTTAATTAGAAACCGTCCATAAAACCTTACTATTATGATACCAGAAAAACCAGTAACGCCAGGTGCAGATAATAGCGGCAGCAGAGATTTCCCAGATACCCCTGTATCGCAGATGGGTACTTCTGAAACCGGTCGCGGAGCTGTGAAACAAAATGCGATTGCGGCTAATAAAGCAAACCCGGTAGGAAAATTGCAGAAAAAAGAGTGTGGTTATCAAAAAACTGATTTTAGACCGTAAATTGCGAAGTTCGCAATAAAAAACGGGCATGAAAAACATGAATGAAACCATAGCTGAAGGCACGATTGGTCTTTTCGTTAAAGTGGGTATATTATTTTCTGCATGGATGGTAAGTTTTCAACAATCTGTGGTGGAAGTGATATCTACTGATGAATATATAGACCGGGCATTTGATACAGCGTTTAGCTTGGGATTATTGATTTTGTTTGTTGTATATATGATTTACGAAAATCGTGTAAAAGATAAACGTAAAGAGTTAGCTCAAAGTGAAAATGTTGAATTACTTCGTACAAATATTGAAGTCATCCGTTCATTTACAACATCGAATAACGATATTGTTAAAAGTATAGAACGGACACAAGAAACCACTGAAAAATCGATGCAACAATTGAGTAAAGAAAACACGACAGCATTGGAAAATTTAACATCTGTGATTAATAAACTCGAATCCAAATTATAAAATCATGTTTGGTTTTTTATCTCCCCCACGTATTCCACCACCTGTTCGCCCTGATGATTTTACAAGGGAAGAACGCGATAGGCATCGCAGCATTATAACGGAAGGCGATCCGCTTCGGGCTCGCAGAGATCAGGCCGGTATTGATCGGTTGTTGACGAACGCAGTTACCGAAATTACAGGGCCTACCGGGGCGTTTACCCTTTCTCAGCGTCAACATGCTGATGATCAAACGGGCCGACACATTGCAGAGTTTTTAGGGCAATCGGCTGAACTGGAAGAACGTCGCCGGGATATGTCTGAAGAACGACTGGGTATGTTGGAATCAGAGCGAAGACGTGACCTGGATGAGTACGAACAAATGGTGCAGTCCCACCAGGCTGCAGAGGAAGTGGCGCGGAAGAACTGGCAATCCGGACTTCTTCGCGCCGGTGCAGGGCTGCTTAGTGTAGCGGCTCCGGGAATCGGTACAGCGATTGGTGCAGGGGTTGGATTATTGGCTGGTGGGCAACGTGAGTTACCACCAGAGGACCGCAGGGCGCGAGTGGGAATGACTGCAGGAAACCCGATGGGGTGGATGGGGTCGCAGTGGGGTACACAGGGATTTGTGGGTGTTGGTTTTGACCGAGAAGATGAAGCGATCATGCCCCCATTACCCGATGATATGGGTGATATTTACGGAACACCAACCGATCCAACCAGGTTTTCAGTATTGGGATATTAAATGAGCAGACGAATCCTTTATAATCCGGTCGACTTCGTGGACAGGGCAACCCCGTTCTATGAGAATATTATCGGTATTATATCTGATCAAACGGAACGCATTTCCCGGAACATAGAACTGGCAAGAGAGGAACGCCGTATAGAAGATGATCGGTTGTGGCAGGAAGATATGTTACAGCGACAACTGGGTGCCCGACGAGAGATGCAACAGGAACAAATAGAGTTCCAAGGTGAACAATCCAGATTGCAGCGGCATCAACAACACATGCAATATCTGGGGAATCAAATGATGGCTACGGAGAAGTTGCGTTTGGGTTGGGCGAAGTTGGGAATTAGTCAGCAGGATGCTGCTCAACGTGCTGCAGATAAGGAATTACAGGAAGCTCAGCGCGGTTTGGATGGACTTTACAATACTTTACGTAATGTTGGGTTGATTTCGGGTACAGCACCTACACGGTTACATACTGTACGGCACCCACAAACGGGTGAGTTTGGCGTGTTGGATATGGAAAATCGTGATGATAATGGTGACCCAAGATTTTTTGGAACATTAGAAGAATACACACAATCTGTTCAACCACTAATAAACTTTGCAGATCAATTCTTAAATGGTAGAAATGTTGTTGAGTGGGCTGAAAACAGATTAGCTGTCGGCAGTGATTATACGGATGTGGAAAGTCAGGGCGAGATAATTGATAGGAATAAGTTCTTAAATATAGTGAATACGATTCGATCAGGTTTGGATTTTGATGGTTCAGCTACGGCTACGTTAGTGGACTTGATGGATCGGGATTCGGGGGTTCGTTTATTATTTGAAACCGATGCGGACA
>PWOE01000073.1 GCA_003557585.1 Candidatus Nealsoniibacteriota bacterium
CCACTAAAAATCGAATGGGATTTATGGACGATACTTCCATGGCATCAATTTGTTCCGATACTCTCATGGAACCCAGTTCAGCGCCCATTCCCGAACCGATTTTCCCGGCACAAATCAATGCGGTCACAACCGGTCCCATTTCCCTCACAATCGATAATGCTATCATTCCCGGCAGCAAGGAGGTGGCTCCGAAATCTGCAAGTATAGGCCGGGATTGAATTGTAAGCACCAATCCGATGACAAGCCCGGTTATTGTTATAAGCGGCAGCGTCTTATTACCCACCAGGAAACACTGCCGAAGGAATTCTTTGAATTCAAAATGACGGGAAAAAGCTGCTTTCGCTGTAAGCCAGAAAAACAGATTGAATTCACCTACGGCCAGAAAGAAACGATTTGCATTTTGAGTTTTTTTTATGACATTTTCACTCAGCTTTATCGCGTGCTTCTTTACTCTGGGCAGTTTAATTCTATTTTTTATATCAGTTTTGGTGACTTTCATCTATTTTATTATCCGAACGCTGAATTTTTTTTGCAGACCTGCGAAAGAGTAGCCGTGCAGCACAGTCACATTGGTTCTGAGCTATCCTTCTCATACTTGCCTGTTAAAGTACGGATATAAATCGCCGTCACTGTTATAGGTTTACCGGGCTGTGTTACATAAATCAATGATTATTCAATAGTTTATCAGATAGTATGCCCCTGGCGGCAGCGTGTGATAATCAATGCAGCGGATGCCCGGTACAAAGGTGCTGGCAGTAATGTTATGGCCGGGTGGAAGGCGGGAACCAATAGTATCTGACCCGGTGCGCGATTTATGCCGGATTTTCAGTCCGCGATGTCAATCTGCGATGTCAAGATGAGCAGGGAAAGTGCAGGGAAATGTGAGCCGGTTCTGAGAGGATTGAACGCAAATTTCGTCATCCACCCGATTTGGTGGACGGACCGGTCGCGGATTTTTTTCTTGAACCTGAAGTGGATCTGGTATCTGATTTAACAGTTGCCTTTGTTCGGCTCCTGGATTGTCGGGGCGTGGCTTTGGTGCCCGTTTTTACTTTTTTTGCGGTACGCTTTTGTGGTGTACGGTCTGCATCACTTTTTTCAGATGAGGAGGCACTCCGGTTGTTCAATAATTGCCCGGCAAACTTGTTCAATTGCTTTTGTATGTTCCTGGCCTCATCATTCAGGCTGTCTATCGACTTTTTACCTTTCCTGAGCAATTCTTTTCTGGTGTTGGTTCCTTTGTCCGGGGCAAAAAGAAATCCGATGATCGTCCCGACCATGGTTCCAAGCATCAGGATAATAAGGGATTTGATAGCGCTCATCATAACCTGTGTTAGGTGGAAAAATTACGTGGGGTTGAAAGAAATGGCATGGTTCTACACATTACCTCGTTGCATTTTTCCAATGTTTACGGGCAATTTTCTTGAGTCTTCTTTTGACTTTATATCCTTTCTGGCGAGCGTTCAGTATTCCCCAGCTGCTTCCGATTACAAAGCCAATGCCGAGGCCAGAAAGGAATTTTACTAAGCCCATCGTCTAATCCTCCTTATGAGTTTGTCGTTGGTACCAACAGCATTGCTGGCATGCAGGGAAAACCCCGGGCAAGCGGAACTGTGCGTGGTTGTTAAGATTCAAAAAAGCCCTTCTTTTTCTTGAAAAACGTGCCTCTTCTTCTTCTTTTCAGAGGGGATAGAATAAAACCCATCAGCACTCCGGATGTTGTTCCCAACAGTATGGCAAATAAAAGCTTGGCGGTATTCATGTTATCCTGAATTTTTATTGGTTTTCTTTTGATGTATGCATTTCATTGTCCAGAATCACTCCCGGGAACCAGGTATCCAGGTTATTTAATCATATAAAAAACCAGTTCGCTTCTTCTACTAACATTGAAGCCGTAACAATCATTCATAACCAGAGCATTGTAATCAGGGTGCAGTGTCCTGGATCAGCCTGGACAGGTTCACCAAATACCTTTAATGGTAACGGTTCGCAAGCTTGCAGGATTGCTTGCACCGCACCTGAAAAAGGGTAAGGGGCCGCGGTTTTCGGTTAAAAGACAAACAACCACGATGAATGGTGCTGAAGGCAGCCATCTCAAATAACAAGTAAAAGCGCGAACGCTATCAGTGCAACTCCCACGGTTTTGCTGAAAACGGCTTCGTCAATCCGGAAAAATACCCTGGTTCCAAGATAGAGGCCGATCAAAAGTCCGGGAATGCCGGCCGCGGCGTACATCATGGTTTCGTAGTTGACCATCCCGGCAACCGAAAACGAAATGATCCGTGCAATGGCTGCAAAGACAAAGAAAACGATAAGCAGATCCCGGAAAGTGCCCATCTGAAACTGCCTGCCCAGATGCCAGATAATGGGAGGACCGCTAATCCCGAACAGCCCGCCCAAAACACCGGAGGCGCCGGCAAAGCCAAGGTCCTTGCGGCTGCATGTATCCGGAAGTTGCACCTGCAGCCGGTCGAAAGACGCTTTGGTGCGGAATACGGCGAACCACAGTCCCAGGATGAACACGGCCATGCCCAGCAGTACCCGGAAGGTATTCGCAGGCACATAGGAGAGCAGGAGGACACCGGCGACAGTGCCCGCCGCCATGGCCGCGACTAGTCCCAGCATGAACGGGACGCTTTGCACGCTGCGCACTGTCCGCCACATTATGAGCCCCGCCAGGAGGTCCAAAAAGGAACTTGCGACAATGATGGATTGAGGAGCAAAAAAAAGGGCCCCGACAGGAATAAAAATCAGCGCCGGGCCAAAGCCGGTCAGTCCCTTGATGAAAAAGGCAGCGGCTGCAATCGCGGGAATGATCAGGAAAAAGTAGCTGTCCAACGGGTTTCTCTGCCGGGTATGGCCCGGTGCTGATTTCGTGCGGATGTTATGGCGGTGGTGTCATTTGCACCTGGGAATATACGGCTATTCTAGTCAGAATGGGACAAAAACCAGGCGTTGCGGAGCGCTGCCTTATCGAAACTGCATTATCGAATCAGATGTCACCCGAATTCATGTCAATGGTGATCATGAAACCGACGTGCCGCGGAGCACCCCGATGCATGACATTCATCAGCACCGCCAGTTCGGTGTTAAAATAGCACTTGCAGAACATCAGACAGGACAAACCGCCACTGTAATAACACAATCCATCACAGCAGTCTGAAAAATGACGCAAGATGATGAATTTCAATATTTTATTTGGCTTATTATGGTTATATGGGATTTCTGAGCGGCACTCTGAGCAGGGCTCATGAATCCCGAAGGATGAAGACGGCACCTGCTCTGAGGATGCAGATAGCCGGTCTTCGCACAATTCAGTTTCGGGTTTGGTTTGCGAGATGATGGATTATCCACCGGGTGATGATCCATTGCAATGGAGGCTGCCGGGGATCCATGCGTTTCATGCCCGGGCATGACGCGTTGCCATCACCTGTTTATTTTCTCGACCCATTCGGAGAATGCCCGCAGGTACTTCTCCAGATGCTTAAGAGTGGATTCATCGGTCAGGTTGCCATCCTCGTCAAATTTTTCTTTTGCCCGGAATACCAGCAGTTCGGGATGGGACATGCATGGTGCATTGACCGATTTAAGGGACTGCCGGACCTGGTCCTGGCTTCGTGCCGTGCCTGTCACTCCTGGCGATGCTCCCAGGATGCCGGCAGGCTTCCCGGTAATCGGCGCTTCCCTGGCCGGACGCGATGCCCAGTCGATGGCGTTCTTGGTTACCCCGGTCATGCCGTGATTGTATTCCGGCGAGGCGATCAAGACCCCGTCAGCCTGCCGGATCGCTTTCTTGAACCCGGCGACACTTTCAGGATCACCTTCCGCTTCCAGGTCCGCGTTAAACAGCGGGATGCCGGCAAGGTCGAAAATTTCTACATCCATGCCGTCCGGAGCCAGATCCCTGACCGCTCTCAAAAGGGCTTTGTTGAATGATTTTTCGCGTAAACTGCCTGCAAAAGCGAGAATTTTCATGACATTTCACCAGGTTTCGGGTGGACTTTTTTTCGTATTGCCTGACAACTTTGGTCCGAGTGGTTCCATTGCAGGTCCTCAGTGCGATGGTGTGATTACGGATGGGTACACGGACGATTGAAATCAGTGTACCCATAATTCCCACAACATTGATTTTAATCATTACATTTCAGAAGAGTCTGCAGATGACACGTCCGCATGTGCGGCACATCCAGGGACAGCCGGGTAGGAATCAGTCTCGCAGCTACTGTTGTATCGAAACACTGCGTTGTTTTACCTTTCTGGAACCGGTTGGTCACATTACCAGGGAACCAGACAAAAACTCCTTGATACTCTGTTCTTATCCCGTTATTATTGTAATAACAGTGACTTGCAGCGTGAATACTGTCTGTTTCCATCATTTTCAGGTTTCGCCGTCTGCACAGAGTGGAAAGCATGACCGCGATGTTTGATACCATACTGCAGGGCTTTACTACGGCCCGCAAGCATACCCAAAGGAATCTCAGTCTCGGGCTGGTGTTCACCCTGGTCTGTTTTTTCTATGTGGTTGAACCCTATTTCATGTATTCTTCTCATCAGCAGGCTGCGGTTGAGCGAAGCGATCAGATCCATGACGAAGTCCGGAAGCTCAATATGCAGCTTCGCCAGACCCGGTCGATGAATCGTCAGACGCAACAGGCCCTGGAGATGATCCATGAACGCATCAAGGCCTACCCCGACCACCTGAACCGGGATGTTCTGCCACAAATCCGGGATCATTTTTACACTGCGGACCGGGACGGCCCGGTGTACGGTTATGCCCGGGATTATCCGCAAGGGGGATACGCCGGACAGCAATCCGGACAAGCGGAACAGCGGGTGCGTTTTGGAGATCCCGATGTCCGGGTTGAGGTGCCTGGCTACATCACGGAGTTTGCGGATGCGGTCAACTGGTACGTACGGAACTGGTTCCGGCAAATCATCGATGACCTGTACAGTGATATTGTGGAACCCATCCAGCAGAATGAACTGCTTGCAGAGCGTGATCTGTTCGAAAGCGGGGAAGAACCGGCCCGGCTGGAGACGCTGACTCAACAGGCCGTGGAAGCGGTGAGCGGGCATCTGGAAACCGTTGACCCGGACTTCTGGCACTCCTACGAGGATGGCAAGGTTGCCACGGTTGGCGAACTGCAGAATGTGATCGACCGTTCGTTTGAGCCGGTGACCGTCCGGCTGGATGATATCCATCTGATGATCTCCGCCAGTATTGATGACATGCAGTTTGCGTTGGAGGAACTGGCGGTTGAGTCCAGCGAAATCAGTGCCAGCCTGGATCACCTCAATGAGCGGATCGATGCGATGAGCTCGCCGTTTGGTGCGATTCCGTTGCGTGCCACGGAACTGATCGTACTTTTCCCGCTGCTGGTGGTCCTAATTGTGCTGTTCAGCGTTTTATCCCTGGTGAAGAGTGCGCGCCTGTACGGTGAACTGTGGCGACTGTACCAATCAGATGACAAGGAGGTCACATCCGGCAGCAAAAAACGGGTCGCGTCGGGCGATGCCGGTCAGGTGCGCGACTTCAAGCTGCTCACCGACTGCTGGTATCTGCCGCCCTGGAGCTCGCCCGTGCAACCGGCGCTGCTGATTCTGTATGCATTGGCCATGTCCGGCATATTCATCTACTCCTGTTTCCTGATCTGGGCGGACCCGGGGGTGTTCCGGTTTCCCGGCATGGGGGAGGAAACCTTCCGGCGGTCGCTGTTCCTGGCGGCATATGTTGCGGGTTTTTTTGTCATGGCGGGCACTTTTTGGATTGGGTACAAAAAACTGACCGGGGTGCCTGTGCCGAATGCTTGAAAATATGCGACTGCCAACTGCGGGTGAGGTTACCCATCCGGCCATACCTTTGCTGCCCTGAATGCTCATTCCGCAAGCTATGTTATGTGTAACAGGGTAATGTCGAATCAATCGCAGCAATCCGGGGTACGCCCGTGCCATGGCATGATGAACCGGTGGAAGGAGAGATTGCCCGGGAATGAGCCCTGAAACGATAACAGCTGGCAGCATCAAATGGTCATCAGGAAAAACAACGGTCATTGGCTTTTGGTCACCCAGCCGGCCCATGCATGGATATCCGGTCAGATTGCCGATAACTGGGGTGGAAATGGCTTTGCCTGTCCGCCGCCCTGGAAGGAATTGTGTTTGGCGGCCGCCCGGCATGATGACGGCTGGACCAGCCGCGACATCCAGCCAGAATGGAATCCCGACACCGGCCTGCCCTATGATTTCAAAGATATCCCCATCGATGATCACATATCCATCTGGAAACAGTCCGTGGCGCTGGTGGAACCCTCCAGCCGATTCGCCGCACTGCTGGTGTCCAGGCACGTCATGAGCCTGTTCTCCATGCATGATTTCACCCCCGAACCGGAATCCAGCAGGATGAAAGCCGAACGTTTCAAGTCGCAGCAGCATGCCATGCAGAAGAGGCTGACTGCCGAACTGGAAGAAGACAGTTTGTACAAGCCTTTCATGCTTGACCAAAACCTGAAGCAGTACCGGCAACTGATATCCGCTTTCGATTATCTGTCCCTGTTCCTGATACTTGGCGGATCAGATGAGACCGA
>PWOE01000026.1 GCA_003557585.1 Candidatus Nealsoniibacteriota bacterium
AGGATGACTGATTTTAAAAGCCTCCTTCCTTCTTTGCCAGCTTAAACGATATAATTGGATTACTAATCGAAGTTTAAGCTGGCAAAGAAGGAAGGAGGCTTTTAAAATCAGTCATCCTTTTTTCAATGGCTAGTATGAGCTCATTGTTTTGGAGGGATAGAATAAACCTTGGAGACAGCTTATATAATTATTGCTTGTTAATTGCTCAAGGATTGCAGGAGCAAACCCTTTTAGAGCAAATTAAATTATGCCTGGATTTATATATTTTTTTGACCAAGGATTTTAAAAAGATAATATGTGAGTGTTAATGAAATTAAAACAAAAATGGACGCCAAAAAGAAAAAAGCTATCCTGAGCTTAATAGATAGTCTAAAGGACCTTGATTATTTTATCTTTGCAGGCTTTGCAGTTTACTTTCATACCGAAGGCAAGAGGGGATTTGAAGATATAGATATTCTTTTTAAATATGAAGATTTAATTAAGTTTGCCAAAAGAGTGGGGGGTAAACCAAAAAAAAGAAAAATTAAAAAAGGTGATTTCATTACAGAAGACTACTTCCTTTGCATCAATTACAAGGGGCAAGAGATAGAGGCAATTGGTATATTGCCAGACAAAGAAAAAGAGATAGAATCTTTTGAAAAGCAATTCAAAAACAGGGAAAGGGTAGATTTCTTTGGGAAAGATCTTTTTTTGTCGCCCAAAGAAGGCACGATTGTTCATAAAGCGATAGTGGGCAGAAAAAAAGATATAGATGATTTAATTTTATTGAAAGGCAATATTAATGCAGACTTGCTAAAAGAGATAGCAATTTTACGAGGGGAGCACGATAAAGTTATCAAGGCTCTCACTGAATTGGGGTATAATCTATAGCGGTGAACTATTCTTTAAAAGAGCTTTCGAGCTCTTTTTTCTTTGACCAGACAGATTAAGAGGGGTAGAATATAAAGTAATATTAAATTATTTTAATTTTAAGCATGACTCACAAGGACAAATTAAATGATTTTAAGAATTTAGATTTTCGCTTGGCAGAGAGTTCTAGCGAAAAATTCAAAAGATTGTTCTGGGAAGAAAGAGAGTCTTTAACAATTACACTTATTGTTTCATCTATCCTATTAGTTTTTTTTGTTCATCCTATTCTAGTTTTACCACTAGCCGCCTATTACATCTATTTCAAAAATGAAGCTCAGGTAGATTTTTTCAAAGAATTTACTGAAAAAAACAAGCTAGATTATCAGCGAACCGGCGATGCCTCTGATATGGTTGGAAATCTATTTAAAATTGGACATTCAAAGAGTGTAGAAAATTTAATAGAAGGATTTTATGGAGAAAGAAAGGCGAGATTCTTTTACTACTCATATTCTACAAATGAATACAGGTATTTTTCACATTACGGTGCAATTTACAACTTCACTGTCTTAGAGGTCTTTTTTGATGGAATTAATCTGCCTGATATGTTGTTGCGACCAAAGAAAAAAAGAAAATCTATAGATCCAAGACTTAGAAGGCAAGGAGACAATGAAAGAAAAATGAACTTGGAAAGTGAGTTTAGTCATTACTACAATCTCTTCTTTCATGATGGCTATGGAATTGAGGCGACCCAGATTTTCAGCAAGGATTTTCTTAGGTTTTTAGTAAAACAAAAATATATTTTCAATATTGAACTTAGAGAGAATAGACTCTACGTCTATGAAAAATCACGGATAAGGTCAATAGAGAAACTAAGCAGCCTTTTTCAGGTAACAGAAAGAGTAGTAGAAAATATAGAGCCTGTTTTGAAAAGACTGAACAAGGATTTTGTTGTTTTAGATCAATTTTACAGAAAAAAATAAAGCAGGTCTAAAGAAAATTGATAAGCACAATGATTTTTTGTGATTTTTTTTGTTCTGTCTAGTAAAATATGGGGTGAATTTTAAACTTTCCAATCTATTCTCCAAGACCCATCCACCTCCTTTCTTAGTATTTTATCTAACTCTAGTAGGGCAGTTTTATTGCTATCATATTTTAATAGATTTTTAGCGGTTTCTTTTGTTACCCATCTATATTCGCTGTGTTCCTCGCTTATCTTAACTTCGCTTTCTTTTATGTTAACCGCAAAAGTATATTCCGGAAGTACAGTTATATTTTCATCATTATATTTCATTGGCTCATCTTCAAAGAGGGCACACCTACTTTCTAGCCTCATCACATCTTCTGAAGCTACAGAGGTGCCAATCTCTTCCTTCAACTCTCTTATGACAGTGCTTATCAAGTCTTTATCTTCGCTTTCTCCCCCTCCAGAAACCCATTGCCAAAAATCAAGATCAGCTCTTCTGAGTATCAAAAACTTAAAACCATCTGAAGTTTTTTTATATGGGATTGTTAATGTTTTATATGGTAATCTCATAATTAAATTAAACAATATCTTTAACAACAATACCGTTTTCGGTTATTCCATAGGCAGAAAAAGAAGTTTTTTGCCAACGTTGAGGAAGTTGATTGTAGAGATTAAGCAGATTGGCAAAATATATATTTAAGATTGTTCCATGAGAGACAATTAAAAGAGTTTCTCCATCTTTCTCTAGAATATATTCTATTCCTTGTTTGAATCGAGAAAGGGCTTGACTTCCAGACTCTCCATTAAAGGCGTGATAATCAAGATCAGTTAATTGTTTTATCTTTTCCTTCTCAAAATCTTCTTTAGACAAAAACTTATCTCCTCTTTTTATCTCATTGAAAAAAGAAAGAGGATTAATCTCTCTTTTTAACTTTTTAGCTATTGGCTCTGCGGTTAAAATTGCCTTCTTCTCTTGAGAAGAATAGATTGAGTCTATCTGACTCATTACTTCTAAATTTGCCAGATTTTTAGCCTCTATCTTGCCTTGATTTGAAAGATCCCATAAAGCTGCATTCAAATCAGGATTTTTTTCGGTTTCAGCGTGACGCAGAAAGATAATTTTTCTTTTTTTCATATTATTTAATGAAGCATAACAACAAATTAATTGATAGTCCAGCCTTTTATTTTGTAAAAAAATTGAAAATAGGCTAAAGTCAATGCTTGTTAAGGCAATGAAAAAATATATAATAGAAGAGAGTGTTAATTAAAAAAGATGCTGGGATCAACGGTGCCAACAGTTGGCGGAATAGAAAAAGCTTTTTATTGGGGAGATAGATGGGGCTGTGAAGCAGTCCAGTTTTATCTTACCTTGTCAAGAAAGTGGCAAGTTGATGATATTAGCCAAGAAAAGATCGATTCTTTTAAAAAATCTTGGAAGAGCTCAAAAGTGAAAGAAGTTGTTGCCCACATTCCTTATCTTGTCAATCTAATATCAGAAAATGAAACAACAAAAGAGAAATCGATTGAAAGAATGGTTGCAGAGATAGAGAGGGCAGAAGTTTTAGGTGTTAAATATCTGGTTTTACACCCGGGAAGCAGAGGGAAGCAAGACAAAGAAGGAGCCATTAAGGCTCTAAAAAAAAGCTTTGATCTTGTTTTGAGTAGGGTTGCTCCTAAAAACGTTAAAATCTTGATAGAGACAATGGCTGGTCAAGGAACTGCACTGGGCTCTTCATTTCAAGAGATCAAAGAGATTCTTTCTGCTTTAGATAACGATAATCTTTTTTCTGTCTGCTTTGATAGTGCTCATGTCTTAGAGGCTGGTTATGATATAAGAGGAAAAGAGAATTACAAAGAAGTTTTAGATGAATTTAATAAATATATTCCACTTGAAAAGATAGAAGCATTTCACTTAAATGATTCCAAGACTAAGGTTGATTCCAGGGTAGATAGGCACGAGCACATCGGCAAAGGAGAGATTGGCCTAGCTTTTTTCAAGGAGCTCTTAAACGATGATAGATTTAAAAAGATTCCTAAAATTTTAGAAACCCCGAGCATGGAAACAATGAGTGAAGAAAATTTAAAAGTTTTAAGAAAATTAATTAATAAATAGATATGACTAATTTAGAAATAATTGCTTTAATATTTATTGTTATCTCTCTCATTAAGATAATCGTAATCTTTATCAATCCTAAATTCTGGTATGGTCCTGAGAATCCGATAGTGAGGTTAGTTTGGAACAAATCCTCAGCTACAATCCTTTCATTGATAATCGGTTCGTTGATTCTTTATCATCTTTTAGCTGAAATAAATATCATTCAAGTCTTTGTCGCTCTCATCTTCACTTTTGTTTTAGCGATACTGACACTAGCTCATGACATAAGAAAAATCTTTGATTTTCTTATAAAACATCTGACAAGGGAGAGAATGTTAACTGATTATTGGTTTCCTCTTTTTGTTTGGCTTGCTCTTATAGCATGGGTCTCTTGGGAGTTAATGAAACAGATTAAATGAAGATAGGCTACCCTTGTATCAATAACAGTCTAGATTGCACATCTAATAGAACTTTTCGTCTAATCAACTATTCTCAGGAAAGACTCATTGAAACTGTATATCAGAATCTAGAATGCTTACAAAAAATCCTAGATTTCAATGTTAAAAACAAACTTCTTTTTTTTAGAATTGGATCACAGTTGGTACCATTTGCTTCGCATGAGATAAATTCCTTTGATTGGGCTGATTATTTTAAAAAAGAATTTAAAGAGATGGGCGACTATATAAGAAAGAATGATGTCAGGATATCTATGCATCCAGACCAATTTGTTGTTCTTAACTCAATTAGAGATGATGTGGTTGATAAAAGCATTAAGGAGATAGAATATCATTGCCAGGTTCTTGACCTTATGGAATTAGACCAAACTGCTAAGGTTCAGATACATATTGGAGGAGTTTATGGCGACAAAAAAGAGTCAATGAAGAGATTTGCCAAGAACTACTCAAGGCTTAATTCAAAGATAAAAAAAAGATTAGCTATTGAAAATGACCACGTTTCATATAGCTTGAAAGACTGTCTTTCTGTTCATAAAGAGACAGGTGTGCCGATAATCTTTGATAATCTTCATCATCAATGTTTAAATAATGGTGAGCCAATTAGTGAGGCAATAAAAGAAGCCAATAATAGTTGGTCTGAAAAAGATGGCAATTTAATGGTTGATTACAGCGACCAGAAAAAGAATCAAAAGAAAGGAGTTCATGCTGACACTATTAACCTAGATTCTTTTAAAACCTTTTTAAAAGAAATAGAAGGTATAGATTGTGATATTATGTTGGAGATTAAAGATAAAGAAAAAAGTGCCTTGAAGGCAATTTCTTTAATAAATCAATAAGAGAGATAGATGGACTATCCGATACGTATAAACAAATACATCAGAGACAAAGGCTTGGCATCACGACGCGAAGCAGATAAGTTGATTGACAAGGGCCTTGTTTCAGTTAATGGAAAGGTTATTGATAAGGGTTTTGTAGTTAACGAAGACGACAAAGTCTCTTTGAAAAAAGATGGAAAGAATTATCAATACCTTGCCTATTACAAGCCCAAAGGAATTGCAACACAAGATTTACCGGGCAAAAAGAGTGTAATCACTGAATACAAAGAAAAAGGGTTGTATCCAATTGGCAGGCTAGATAAAGAATCAGAAGGCTTACTGATACTCACAAATGATGGTCGTTTTGCTCGAGAAGTCTTGTCAAGGAAAAGAGATTATGAAAAAGAATATCTTGTAACAACAAAAGAGCCACTAAGAAATGGCATTGTAAAGATATTTGAGTCAGGAATGAAGACCAGTAATCTGGGTAGTCTTTTACCAGCCAAGACAGAGATTATTAATAAAAACAAGCTCAAGATAATTTTAATTGAAGGCAAAAGACATCAGATAAGAGTTATGTTGAATGACTTAGCATATACTGTAATGTCGTTGAAAAGGGTTCGCATTGGTAATATTAAGTTAGGTAATCTTCAACCAGGAGAAACAAGAAAAATTGATGTAAATTTTAATAAAAAACGATGATAACTGAATATGAGGCGACCTTTCTTGATGTAGATAAAGATGAAGTCAGAGGGAAGTTAAAAAAGATTGGCGCCAAACTAATTAAAAAAGAGTTTTTGCAAAAGAGATTTGCCTTTAATTTACCCGAAGGATTAAGGGGGCCCGGAAAATGGGTTAGAGTCAGGGATGAAAAAGATAGAATTACGATGAGCTACAAGTTTGTCTCTGGAAAGAAGATTGAAGATCAAAAAGAGATTGCTTTAATTGTTGATGATTTTGATAATGCAGTTGAGTTTCTAGAAAAGATTGGTTGCCAAAAGAAATCTTATCAAGAAAACAAGAGAGAAATTTGGCTCTTTGAAGACGTTGAAGTCTGTATTGATGAGTGGCCCTTCCTGGAGCCTTATCTTGAGATTGAGGCTGATTCAGAAGAAAAAGTAAAAAGAGTTTCTCGATTACTCGATTTTGATTATTCAGAAGCTAAATTTTGCGCAACGGGTAGGATATACGCAGAGAAATACAAGAACGTCTCTCTTGACTATATAAACAATAAAATCAAGAAGATAGTTTTTGATATGCAAAATCCATTTCTAGAAGAAGAAATTGACTCCTAGGAGAGATGATGTAATATTAAAAACAGAAAATTCACAATAAAGGAGGTATTTTCATTGATTACT
>PWOE01000170.1 GCA_003557585.1 Candidatus Nealsoniibacteriota bacterium
AGATGGTGTGATATTATAGAGAAGTATGGCATCACTACATTTTATACAGCGCCAACTGCCATTAGAATGTTTGAGAAATATGGCACAGAATTAGTTAGGAAACACAAATTAGAGACCCTGCAAGTCTTGGGTTCAGTGGGTGAGCCTATAGACGAGAGCTCTTGGCTCTGGTTTTACAAAGAAGTTGGTAAAGAGAGATGTCCAGTTGTTGATACTTGGTGGCAGACAGAGACTGGAGGAATCTTGATTACTTCTTTGCCTGGAGTTGGGCCATTTAAACCGACATTTGCTGGCTTGCCATTTCCAGGAGTCAATTTAGAAATTATAAGAGATGACGGTAAAAAGTGTAAAAAGAAAGAACAAGGCAACCTTGTCATCTTGCCACCATTCGCGCCAGGACTCTTGAGAGCTGTTTATGAAAATCATCAAAAATATCTTGATACTTATTGGAAAGAGTATGCTGACTTTGACATTGTTAATGGCAAGATAGTTAAAGATGAGAAGAAGAACCCTAAAAAGATATACTTCACTTCTGATATAGCTTACAAAGATGAGAACAACTTAATTCGTTTTCTTGGCAGAAGCGATGATGTTATAAAAGTTGCTGGGCACAGATTATCAACTGCTGAGATGGAAGATACGATCTCCAAGATAACAGGAGTTTTAGAATGTGCTGTGATCGGAGTTGGTCACGAGATAAAAGGAGAAGTTCCTGTCGCCTTTGTTGTCTTGAAACAAGAAAACAAGAAGATTGAAGAAGAGATTTCAAAGAAGATTAGCGAAGAGATTGGTCCAATCGCTTTGCTTCAAAAAACGTACGTTGTTACAGATCTTCCTAAAACAAGATCAGGCAAGATAATGAGAAGAATCATGAAGAAGCTATTCACTGGAGATGATTTAGGCGACCTTTCAACTTTAGCTAATCCAGAAAGTGTCGATATTCTTAAAAAAGTAATTAAGAGCTAATAAGATGATTTATGTCGTGGGGCATAAGAGCCCAGATACCGATTCAGTTGCTTCAGCGATTGTCTTAAGCGACTATTTAAATAAGAAAGGATTGAAATCAAAGCCAGCAATCAATGGCAAATTGAACAATGAATCAAAGTTTGTCTTGTCTTTAGCGAAAAGAGAGAAGCCGCAAGAGATCACTAAGGCCAGCAATAAAAAGTTCTTTTTAGTTGATCATGGAAGTCTTGATCAATCGGTTGATGGCCTAGAGGAAGAGGCTATTATTGGAGTCCTAGATCATCACAAGATGTCAGGCATAGCAACAGATAGGCCAATCTTTTATCGCTCAGAACCAGTAGGCAGCACTGCTTCACTTGTCTTTATTCTTTTCTCTGAGGCAGGAATTGAATTAAACAAATCTCAAAAGATTCTTCTCTTGTCAGCTATTATCTCTGATACTTTGAAATTCACTTCACCGACAACCACAAAAGAAGACGAAAAGATTGCTAGGTTTCTGGCTAAAGAGACAGGCTTAAGATTAAGCGACTTAGCCAAAAAGATGTTTCAAGCCAAGTCTGATATCTCAGGTATGCGAGCTAAAGATATCTTGATGAAAGATTTCAAGGAATTCAAGCTAGGCAAGATTGATATAGGCGTTGGAGTTCATGAAACAGTTTTGACAGCTCCAGTACAAGATATGAAAAAAGAGATATTCGAAGAGATTGATAAGATGAAAAAGAGCAAAGACTTAATCTTTTTTGCGGTTATCGACATCTTGAAGAAAGAATCGCTTCTTTATCTTAGTTCAGAAAAAGAGAAGAAAGTTGCTCAAAAAGTATTCAAGGGTAAGATTAGTAAAGATAATATTATGATTCTTCCCGGAGTAGTTTCCAGGAAGAAACAGATAATACCTCCATTATCTGAAGCTTTAAAATAATATGGATAAGATTCTTATTGCGATACAAGAAGATTTCTTAAGAAAAGTCTATATCGATTTCTTTAAAGAAGAAAACTTCAATGTTATTCCAGCTGAGAGTGTAGCAGAGATAGACAAAGCGATATTTAGTAACTCTTTAGATATCATTCTTCTCGATTTTTCTTTCGCTGAACAAGATGATTTCAAGATACTTAAAAAAATCAAGAAAGATAGCTTTGCTAAAAAGATACCGATAATTCTTTTCAGCAAAGAAAAAGAAGAGAATTACAAGAAGAAAGCGGTTGAATTTGAAGTTAAAGATTTTGTTGCTGGAGAATATATCTCGCCAATCAGTCTTTTGGATAGAATAAAGACTCATCTAGGCAAAGAAAAGAGTTATAATATAAGAGTTGATAATGATTCAGAGACATTTAAATCACTTGCCAAGGATCTAGGCGATTCAGTTAAATGTTCCCAATGTTCAGGCCCCTTGGATATAGTTATGCTTAGAGACTTAAGTAAGGGTAATGACTATTTCAAAGTTTCTTTGATTTGTCCTTCTTGTAAAAAATGAAAAAATTAGTCTTATCATTCAACGAAATAAAGAAAAAAGACCTTAACATTGTTGGAGGCAAAAACTCTTCTCTGGGAGAGATGATTAATATCTTATCACCCAAAGGGATAAATGTACCTAAGGGCTTTGCAACAACAAGCTATGCCTATTTCAAATTTCTAGAAGAGAATAAATTGATGCCCCAGCTTAAAAAGATCTTTAGCAAGCTTGATATAGACGATGTTGATAATCTGCAAAAAGTTGGTAGGCAGGCAAGAAAGATAGTTTCTCAAGCATCGTTTTCAGATGAATTCGAGCAAGAGATAATTAAGGCCTATAAAGAGCTTGAAAAAGAGTATGGCAAGGGCACCGAAGTTGCCGTTAGAAGTTCAGCAACTGCAGAAGATCTTCCCGGAGCATCTTTTGCCGGTCTGCATGAAACTTATCTCAATGTCAGTGGAGAGAAAGAGCTCTTGTTGGCTGTTAAGAAATGTATCGTCTCTCTCTTTGGCGACAGAGTCATCTCTTACAGGGAGAGTCAGGGATTCGATCATTTTGAAGTTGCTTTATCGGTTGGTGTTCAAAAGATGGTTCGTTCTGATATCGGTTCATCAGGAGTTATGTTCACCATAGACACTGAGACAGGCTTTCCCGGCGTCGTCTTGATAAACTCTATTTTTGGTATTGGAGAGATGATTGTTCAAGGCAAAGTCACTCCAGATGAGTTCTACGTCTTTAAGCCAACTTTAGAAAAAAATTACAAATCGATAATTCTCAAGAATCTAGGTAAAAAAAACAAGAAGTATATCTTGTCTCCTAAAGGAGGGCTGAAAGAGACGACTGTGGCAGCTAAAGATCAATTGAGATTCTCTTTAGGTGATGACGATATCTTGAAGTTAGCTAAATGGGGTGTCTTGATCGAAAAGCATTACAAGATTCCTCAAGATATAGAATGGGCCAAGGATGGCAAGACAGGTGAGCTCTTTATAGTCCAATCTAGGCCAGAGACGATTCATTCTGAGAAGAAGAGCCACTATTATGAAGAATACAAAGTTGAGACAAGCAAAAAGCCGTTGGTTGAGGGAATTGCTGTTGGTGATAAGATAGGCTCTGGTAAGGCGAAAGTCATTCCTAGTGTTTCTCAAATCAATAAATTCAAGAAAGGAGAGGTTCTGGTAACCAAGATGACTGATCCTGATTGGGTCAGTATCATGCGCATGGCTTCGGCAATAGTCACTGATGAAGGTGGCAAGGTCTGTCACGCAGCAATTATCGGTAGAGAGCTTGGTGTGCCTGTCATCGTTGGTACTGGCGATGCAACTGAAGTTCTGAAGAACAATCAAGAGATAACTGTTGATTGCACTCAAGGCTCTAGAGGTAGAGTTTTCCAGGGCAAGATTAAATATACTACCAAGAGATATGATTTAAAGAAGGTTCCCAAGATCAAGACAAAGATAATGCTCAATGTTGGTACTCCAGAAGTCGCTTTCAAGAGCTCTTTTCTACCCAATGATGGTGTCGGCTTAGCCAGAGAAGAATTTATCATCGCTGAAAAGATTAAAGTGCATCCTTTAGCTCTGTATCACTACAAAGAGATAAAGAATCCAAAATCAAAGATATTTAACAAGAAGATTGCTAAAGAGATTGAAGAAGCGACTATAGAACACAAAGACAAGAAAGAATTCTTTGTTAAAGAGCTGGCTGAAGGAGTTGCTCAAATCGCCTCTGCCTTTTATCCCAAAGAGGTGATTGTTCGTTTCTCTGACTTCAAGACCAATGAATACAAAAATTTAATTGGTGGCGAACTTTTTGAAAATGATGAGTCTAATCCGATGCTTGGCTTTAGAGGTGCCTGTCGCTATCTAGATGAAAGCTTTAAGCCAGCTTTTGAAATGGAGTGTCAGGCAATCAAGAGAGCTCGTGAAGTCTTTGGTTTAAAGAATATCTCAGTGATGGTGCCTTTCTGTCGAACAATTGATGAAGGCAAAAGAGTTAAGAAGCTTATAAAAAAGTTTGGGCTTGGTGGGGATGTCAAGATATATATGATGTGTGAGCTTCCTTCCAATGTAGTTTTAGCTGATCAATTTCTTGATATATTCGATGGTATGTCGATCGGTAGCAACGACTTAACTCAATTGATGCTTGGTCTTGATAGAGACAATGCACACATTGCCCATATCGGTGATGAGAGAGACCCCGCTGTAACTGAGATGATTGCTCAAGTAATCAAGGCTTGTAAAAAGAGAAAGAAGTATTGCGGTATCTGTGGAGATGCGCCATCTTCTCTGCCAGAATTCACTAAGTTTCTTTTAAGAGAAGATATGCCATCAATATCATTGAGCCCCGATGCAGTTATCAAGACGATATTAATGATTAAAAAGAATCTTTAATGTTTGATGTTGTAACATTTGGATCAGCAACTTGGGACATCTTTATCAGAGACAAGAAGTTTTCTCTTGAAAAAGAGAACAATCTCTTTGACAAGAAGGGGATTCGTTTTCCCTTGGGGGCCAAGATTGATATAGATGAGATTAAATTCTCTTCTGGTGGCGGAGGCACTAACACAGCTGCCTCTTTTAGCTATCAAGGATTAAAAACTGCCTATTGCGGCATGCTTGGTGATGATCCAGCTGGAGAATATATATTGACTGAACTCAAGAGACTAAAGATAGATACGAGCTTGATTAAAAAGAGTAGCAAGAAGCCGACCAATCATTCAATAATCATCAGTATTCCTAATAAAGATAGAACTATTCTAATCTATCGAGGCGCTTCAGGCGACTTATCATCTAAAGATGTAGATTGGCAAAAAGTTGCTAAAGCGAAATGGATCTATATCGCACCCTTGTCTCACAGAAATCCCTCTCTTCTTGAAGGAATCGTCAATTTTGCCCATAAAAAGAAGATTAAAGTCGCTCTTAATCCAAGCAATGCTCAATTATCTATGCCTCGGGAAAAGATGACAAGAATCTTGAAAAAGACAGATATTCTCTTTCTTAATCAGGAAGAGGCTTCTAAATTAGCAAGAGTGGCGCACAAGCAAGAAAAGAAGATAGTCGACAAGATAACTAATTACTATCCTGGCATCTTTGTTATGACCAAGGGAGAAAGGGGAGCGACAGTTGTTTCTCAGGCAAGTAGATATGACTTTGGCATAATCAAGGGTAAAGTTGTTGATAGAACTGGAGCTGGAGACTCTTTTGCTTCAGGCTTTGTCTCAGGCATGATTCTCAAAGATGATATCGAGTATGCAATTCAGTTAGCCGCTGCCAACTCAACCTCTTGCTTAAGTGAATGGGGAGCCAAGAATGGACTTCTTAAAAAGAATCAATCATTTAAAAAGATTAAGATTAAAAAAAGAGATGAAAAGATATCTCAAAAAAGCTCTTAAAGAGAATTGGGCAATTGGTCAATTCAACTTTTCAACCCTGGATCAATTGAAAGCAATCGCCTTAACAGCTTACGAAAAAAAGAGTCCAGTGATTGTTGGTACATCTAAGGGCGAGGCCTCTTTCTTTGGCATTGAAGAAGCTAGTTTGTTGGTTAAATTCTACAAAAAGAGACAACCGATCTTTCTTAATTTCGACCATGGAGACAGCTTAGAGACACTTAAAAGAGCTATTGATGCTGGTTATGATATGGTTCACTTCGATGGCTCCAGAATGAAGCTTCAAGACAATATCAAAGAGACTATCAAGGTAATCAATTATGCTCACAAGAAGAATGTCTTGGTTGAAGGAGAGATTGGAGTTATTCAAGGTAAATCGAGTTATCACAAAGAGACGATAAGTCAGGGCAAGTTGGCTTCCATTCAAGAAGTTGACGAGTTTCTCTCTAAGGCAAAAGTTGATCTCTTGGCTTTAGCAGTCGGTACTGTGCATGGTGTCTATGCCAAGATGCCGAAGATAGACTTTGATCTACTTGAAGAGGCTCACAAGAGAAGAGTTCCTTTGGTTCTTCATGGTGGCTCAGGAGTTTCCAACAAGGATATTAAGAGGGCGATTAAGCTAGGCGTTAGCAAGATTAATGTTA
>PWOE01000169.1 GCA_003557585.1 Candidatus Nealsoniibacteriota bacterium
AACGAACCGTATCATAAATAAGTGCAACCCTTGTTATAAAAACTATAACAAAGGCCTTTTCCCGATTCGGAATCCTTCTGTCGGATTTAATCATAGATACCATAAAGTCCTATAATAACTATTTTCAAACCGTTTCGATTCTAACCCCGAAAGAAATTTACAATTCATACCTCAAAAGACTCATCAGTGCTGGGGTTGTGAGAATCAAAAAACCAAGCTAGATGTCAGAACCAATCGTAGGGGAAAGTCATGATGGCATGGATCCCTTGAGACTGTATACTAAAATTGTAGAAACACTTGAGGATGCCATTAAAGCAGAAAAAGGTGGCGCCGATCAACTTGATTAAAAAAAAGCCTATAAAAATGGAGGGGTGACACCCAACAAAGAAACCGTAAAAACCATCGTAGATACGGTCAATGTAAAGGTGATGGTTATGATTCGCCCGCGTCTTGGAGATTTTGTATATAATAGGGAAGAAATCAATCTGATGATTACGGATATTATTCATTTTAGATCTATGGGTGTTGAGGGGTTTCTTCTTGGGGCCTTGAATTCAGACAAAACTCTAAATATGGACGCGATAAAAAAAGTATCGATGCCGCCGGTCATAAAGCCGTTCATGTCCATTTGTCTTGGGAAGAAACACCAGAACCAAAGAAAACACTAGAATCTCTTATTCGCCTCTGGGTAAAAAGTGTTCGTATAACTGGAGGAAAAGGCCTTGGAGACAAAGCTGAGTTCAATGTTGTCGCCTTGAAAAATTACCGTAAAATTGTGAAAGGCAAGATTGCTCTTGTTCTTGCCAGTGGGGTGAAAGCTGATAATTTTTTGCATAAAATGATGGTTGAAACGAACATCAGAAATGCACATGTTGGCTCCGGTGTACGAACACCAGAGGATTCATGTGGGAAAATAGAAGTTGAAAAAATCCGTGGAATTAAAACTATTCATGACAAAGCATCAATTGATAATCAAAGCATCTAAAAAAATCAAAATTTACTTACTTTTTATGGGTAATGTACCCCCTTTAAAGAAATATAGAGTAATAATAAAATGCTGTAAAAGATTTCTCTTGAAATAACGAACTGCACCCTAAATATTGGATATATATGAAACACCTCCAATAGAAAGGGTGTAGTTTTTATATGGTAAAATAAAATATTAAGTTTAAGCAAGAAGTTGCCAAGGTGATATGAACTTAAAGATGCCTATAAAGCTACATATTTGATTAATTAGTGTTGAAAAGGGTTTTGATTCATCAAAGCGTTATACAGAGCGCAACAAAAGGCTCTGATTTTTTTATTGAAGCCGTTCTACTTGGCCTTTGAGAAATTCACATTGTTACAAACCATTATGTGTGATATAGTGATTATAATCTTTCACAAACTTGACAATCAATGCAAAAGGAGCCGATAGTATGCAACCATTAACAATAGGAACCCTAACCGCCAAACTCCCAATTGTACAAGGCGGGATGGGGATTGGTGTGTCTTTGTCCAAGTTGGCCTCAGCGGTGGCCAATAAAGGCGGAATTGGCGTTATTTCAGCGGCGGGACTGGGGATGCTTTATAATAAACTATCTAGCAGTTACGAAGAAAACGCACGCGAAGGGCTAAGACAAGAAATACGCAAAACACGGGCGCTGACCAACGGTATCCTTGGTGTCAATGTCATGGTAGCCATGACGAATTTCTCTGACCTTGTTCAAGTGGCCATCGAAGAAGCAATCGATATCATTTTTGCCGGCGCCGGCTTGGCGCTCGACTTGCCAAAGTATTTGCATGGCCAAAGCCAAACGAAACTGGCTCCGATTATTTCATCTGCAAGGGCTGCCAAAGTTCTCATCAAAAAATGGCTTAAAAACCATGATTATCTGCCTGATGCTTTCGTTTTAGAAGGCCCGCTTGCGGGTGGGCATCTCGGCTTCAAAAAAGAACAACTAGAAGATCCAGCCTTCAGTCTGGAACTTTTATTGGCCGAAGTCATTGAAGTAGTGCGTCCGTTTGAAGCCGCATATAACAAACCGATTCCGATTATTGTGGGCGGTGGTGTGTACACGGGCGCAGATATCCGTCACTTTCTCACCAAGGGTGCTGCCGCCGTGCAGATGGCTACCCGTTTTGTGACGACCTTCGAATGTGATGCCGATGCGGCGTTCAAAGAGACATATATTCAAGCGAAACAAGAAGACATCGTTTTCATTGACAGTCCGGTCGGGCTGCCCGGAAGAGCGATCAACAATCGGTATCTCGAAGATGTTACAAAAGGATTGAAACATCCGTTCGTTTGCCCATATAGTTGCATCATTACCTGCAAAAAAGAAGCGGCCCCCTACTGTATTACTTTAGCGTTGTTAAATGCCCAAAAAGGTAAGCTGACTCATGGATTTGCCTTTGCTGGCAGCAACGCGTATCGGGCGACGGAAATAATCTCAGTCCAAACACTGATCGACCAACTTAAAGACGAATACGAACAGTCGGCGCAAAAAAGTTGACGCGACAATCATAATCGTTTCTAATATACTTTTTTGATAAAAAATCACCCCCTAGATGCCCTTATGAAAGGACAAAATGATTTAATCACTCTGAAAAAAACGCCACTTGTCATCGTCAATGACTAGTGGCGTTTTATATGAGTATCCTTCAATCTAATCGGAAGTGACATCCGATGCTTTCAGGACGCTTTAGGGCGTCTTGAACGAGGTTTAGGGCGATTAGGAGCATGTTTCTAGTTTCGTAGTATCGTGCGGTGTGGTTCGGGTAGCTTCTTAGCGTATTTAGAAGGGTGGTCAATTCACGCTCCGCTTGCAACAATCCTTTTTTCTTACGCACGATGCCGGCGTATTCTTCCACGATGAAGCGAATCTTTTTGCGAATCGGACTATAGTGGAAAAAAGCAGCTTTCACGTAAGAAAAAGTAGCTGTCTTGCTTGGCTTTTCTACTGGGTTTTGGTTGATTGCTTGCGCAATTCTTCGGCCGAATACCACACATTCCAGCAATGAGTTAGACGCGAGGCGGTTTGCACCATGTACGCCGGTCGAGGCGCATTCACCAAGCGCATACAGGTTTTTTAGATTGGTCTCGCCGTCCATGTTTGTTTTAATGCCGCCGATGTTAAAATGTTGTACGGGTGCGATGGGGATCAAATCTTGTCCCAATATGTAACCGTGTTTGCGCAATTCCTTGTGAATTGTGGGGAACCGGGTTTCAAGATGAGTTTCATCAAGATGGCGGGTGTCGAGATACACATGGTCACTCCATGTATCATACATTTCTCGGTGGATTGCTTGGGAGACGACATCTCTTGGCGCGAGTTCTTTTTTATGATGGTATTTCACCATGAATGCTTCTTCAGCGATGTTGCGTAAGATTGCCCCTTCACCGCGCATCGCTTCTGAAATTAGAAACCGACGGTTTGTAGGGTCTTTAGGCTTGAAAAACGCCGTGGGGTGGAATTGCACAAACGCCATTTTTTCTACTTTGGCCCCCGCTTTCAAAGCCATGGCAATGCCATCGCCTGTGGCGATTGATGCGTTGGTGCTCGCCGCGTAGATTGCGCCGATGCCACCAGTGGCTAGCACCACGTGGTTTGCCGAAAAGACGACTGTCTTCCCATGCTTGTCTAGCACGCTCAAACCGTGGACTTCATTTTCATCCACCGCCAAATCCACCGCCATTGACTGTTCAAAGACGCGGATGTTTTTCCGTTTTTTCACAGCGCGTTGTAAAGCATCCATCATGTCTTTGCCAGTGGCATCGCCACCGCTGTGCAAAACACGTGCGCTGCTGTGGCCGCCTTCAAGTGTCCTTAGCAAGTCGCCACGTTCATTTTTGTCGAAAACAACCCCAGCTTGCAACAACAAATTGATATTTTCTTGCGCTTCATTGACTAGCAGTTTCACCGCTTCTGGGTCATTGAGATGGTGTCCGGCGTTGAGCGTGTCTTCAATATGCGCTTTAAGTAACGCTTTCTCATCGTTCATCTCCGCGGCGATGCCCCCTTGGGCCAGCCGCGAATTGCTTTCTTTGAGCGCGGTCTTGACCAGCAACACCACCTCGCGGTTCGGATCCAACAATAAGGCAGTGTAAAGGCCAGACAACCCCGCCCCGACAATGACCGTGTCCGCCTGAATATGTCTCATGAGGCGCTGAGCGCCAACATCAAATCGAGCGCCCGTTTGGCCTCTTTCGCGGTCTTTTCCTCGACCGTGATTGGGTGTACTTGATTTTTCAGCGCGTGATACACGGTATTGAGGTCGGTCTTTTTCATGTCCCAACAGTGCAAATCTTCAGTTAACACCATAATTTTTTTATCCGGGGCTGTTTTTCGCATTTCGTGTAAAATACCTTTTTCAGTGCCGACGATATACCGTTGATAATCGCTTGTTTTGACAAAATTGATTAACCCTTTGGTCCCGCCGACATAATCGGCTTTATCGATTACCGCAAGCGGGGCTTCGGGGTGGACGATGAATGCTGCTTCTGGGTGTTTTTGTTTCATTTCATCGACAAGGGCCGGTGTCAAATCGTTGTGAATACAACAAAAACCGGGCCAGACCTCCATGTCGAGGTCGAATTTGCGGCGGGCGTACTTCCCGAGGTTCTTATCGGGCACATAAAGCAGCTTCTCATCTTTGAAATGTTCGATAACGCGTTCGAAATTGGAACTGGTGACACACACGTCACTCAACGCTTTGACCGCCGCCGTCGAGTTGACATAACAGATAACTTTCCGATCGGGGTGTTTTTGTTTGTAGGCGGCCAACGCTTCAGCGGTGATTTTGTCCGCCATCGGACACCCCGCATCGATGGCGGGCAAGAGCACCGTTTTTTCTGGTGAGAGAATCTTCGCGGTTTCCGCCATGAAATGCACCCCGCAAAACACGATGGTTTTGGCATCGGTTTTGCTGGCTTCAAGGCTAAGTTTATAGGAGTCTCCGACCACATCGGCAATCTCCTGTACCGCGGGGATTTGATAGTAGTGCGCTAAAATAAGGACGTCTTGTTCTTTTTTGAGTCGTATGATTTCTTTTTTTATCGCGTGCTCATCCATGTGATTCACCCACTTTTTTGAATTTGAGACTGATGTCGAAGGCCTGCACCGAATGGGTCAGGGCGCCGACCGAAATGGCATCAACACCGGTCGCAGCCACTGCCGCTATGTTTTCAAGTTTCATGTTGCCACTGGCTTCAAGCAGTTTTTTCTTTTTGTTGTTTTCCACACACTCTCGCATGGTCGTCAACGTCATGTTATCAAGCATGATGCGCTCGACATCGGTTTCGCATGCCGCGATAAACTGCGCGAAGGTTTCCACTTCGATTTCAATAGGCATATCGAATCCGACATGAGCGCGGGCGGTTTGCACCGCTTTTTCGATAATGCCGGCAGCGTGGATGTGATTGTCTTTAATCAGCACCATGTCGGACAAGCTCATGCGGTGGTTCACCCCGCCGCCATCCTTTACCGCTCTTTTGTCCAAAATTCGTAAATTCGGCGCGGTTTTGCGCGTGTCCATAATCATACACCGCGTGCCGCGTGTTTTTTCGACATAAGTTTTTGTCATCGTCGCGATGCCCGACATTCTTTGCAAGATATTAAGCGCGGTCCGTTCAGCTTTAAGGATGGCTTGAATGTTTCCCTGCACTTGCGCGAGCACCGTGCCTGTTTTTATACGCGTACCATTTTGCACCACAGGGGTGATAATGGTGTCTTCATCCACACGTCGCATCACCGCAGTGAAAATATCTAAACCGGAAAGGATGCCTTCGGCTTTTGCGATTAAAACGGCGTGGCCCTGCTCATCACTAAAGAGCGCTTCACTTGTGACATCGCCGTTGGGCATATCCTCTTGCAACGCTTGGTCGATGATGTTCAATATTTGTTTGTCCATGTTTACACCTGCTTTTAAAAAATTGTTTGTCTTGAGAACTTTACGCATCAAGTATATCACAAGGAGGCTATTTTCTTTCGATTAATTTGGGTATATTTAGAAAGATTACAAATGATTTAAACTTATTGTTACATGGTTATGATCTACACGAAAATCTCATACGCAATATAATTGAAGGCGTTCTTATGATTGATTTTCCGGACTCAATTATATATGATTTAATAAAAATCGAACTAATCAAAGATGGTGGGAGATTACATGTAAAAACCGCAGCGAAACTAGAGAAAACTAGACAACCTATCAGTATTGATATAGCGAGAAGTGATTCAGTTACACCGCATAGTATACTAAAGCACTATTCTACAATTGTAGAGAATGAAAA
>PWOE01000165.1 GCA_003557585.1 Candidatus Nealsoniibacteriota bacterium
AACTTCTTTATCTTTCTTTTTGGGGTTAAATTGAAAATCAAATATCTGCATAGATTAAAGCTGCAACTATAGCATTATAATCTTTTTTAAATGATTAGACAAACCAGTCGCTTTTCTGGTATTATCTAATAAGAGATATGAAAAAAAAGAAGACAATAAATGCCTCGATAGATAGTCTTATTCTCCTTGGTCTCTTGGGTCTTTCAGAGGGAAAGAAGAAGGCAAGCTTTGAAGATTTGGTTATAGAGTCTTTCAACTCTTTTCCAGAACTTTTCTCTCTTGGCTCGCACAACTTACCAGACTCTAGAAAGCTAGATAGGCCGATTAGATCTCTTAAAAGTGATAAAATGATAAACCAAGGATCAGATGGCAAATTATCATTAACGAAGATAGGGGAGGCGAGGGCAAGAGAGATCTCTAGATCTTTGGGTCAAAAAAAATTAAATATTTAAGCAATCAAAAACCCCCAATAAGGGGGTTTTTAAAACTACTCTTCAATATCTTCTTCTAAATCGTCATCATCATCTTCGTCATCTTCTTCTAAATCGTCATCATCCATTAATTCTTCTCCTTCTTCTTCCTCTTCCATCATTTCTTCATCTTCTTCTTGAGATAGAAATGGGTCTACATTTTTATCGAAAATCATTTTTTTGTCCTTAAGTTTAACGTATCGGCGCTACGATAAAAAAAAGGAAATTTCTTTAAAATTAAAGACTTCAAACATCGACCTTTTTTCTTTCAAGAGCCATTATAAGAAAGCAGCAAAACTTGTCAACCTTGATTAATTTATTTTATTCTGTTGTAAAATATTGTACAATAGCGGTATGGATTCAACACTTCTAAAAAGTAGCGTTATTTTGTCTTGGATTAAGTGGTATCTAATTGATGCTCCTCGAAATATAATTCAAGCGTGGTTCAATTTTTTAAAATTCAATTTAAAGTTTTTTTCAATATATTTTTTAATAAGAACTCTTTTTTCGTATTGGCATAAATATAGCTGGTCCTATGGCAGGGGATTTGACATTAGAAGATATCTGGAGGTTTTTTTCTCTAATCTGACTTCTAGAATATTAGGGTCTATCGTTAGAGTCTCTCTTATACTAATCGGCTTAATTTCAGAAATTGCCATATTTATCACTGGATTGATTGTCTTGATTCTCTGGTTTGTGATTCCGATAATTTCAATTATTGGATTAATTACTGGCATAGCTTTAATCTACCATGAATTTTAATGCAAAAAAATCTTTAATTTTTAAATTAGCAAAAGCCAGACTGTCACCTTTGGTTAAGCTGGCAATTAATTTCAATAAAGTTTTTCTTTGGCTCTCGCTAATTCTTATAGTTGTTTTTATCGTTGGCTCCATCGAAGACTTATTTGTCTTTGGCCTCTTCTTGATATCTATATCTATATTCTTAATTCTTTGGCAGATCAAGATATTTTTTCTAAAGAAAGCGACAAATTTACTTCCTGACAAAAGCATCGATTTAGCTATTTCAAACAATCTTAACTTGGCTGATTATTTTGACCTCGATTCAGCCATTTCAATAATTTCTGCAATTAGAGACAATAAAAACAGGTTGAATGCAGATCTTTTGGCTTGGCACCTCTTGCTTAATAACCCCGACTTTAATTTTATCTTTACCAGAACGGGAGTTTCCTTTAATGAAGTTAAAAAATTTGTTAAGCAAAGATGCTTGGAAGAGAGAAGAAAAAGAGGCAAGCTAAGCAGAGACTTTCATCAGATAATTAATTCAACCTTACAAGAAGCTTCAAAAGATGCAAAGAAAAGAGCATCAGTGGAAGATCTTTTACTTGTCTTGTCTAGAGAAAGCTCAGCCTTGAAAGAGATATTTTTTCAAAGAGATATAAAAGAAGACGATCTTAGAAATCTCGCTTATTGGCTTGATAGTATTAAAAGAAAGGTTCGTAAATCAAGAAAATTTTGGCACTGGAGTAATTTAATAAAAAGAGGTTCCTTGGCTAAAGACTGGATTTTTGGCTATACCACGAATCTGGATAGGTTTTCGATTGATTGGACTGCTAGATTTAGAAAGTCGGGATTTCCCGATGTCATTGGCCATAAAGAAGAGATTAAGAAAATGGAGAGAATTCTTTCGCGCAGAGAAGAGGTGAACAATGTTTTGCTTGTTGGCGAAAGAGGTACAGGAAGAAAAACTATAATATATGATTTAGCTAAAAAAAGTTTCTGTGAAGAGTCTTTGCCCGAAATAAACAACAAGAGGGTTGTCGAGTTAGACTTGTCATCGGTTCTTGCTCAGACAGATAGCAATGAAGAGGTAGAAGGTTTGTTGGATATTATATTCGATGAAGCGACTAGGGCTGGCAATGTAATTTTGGTAATTAAAGATTTCTCTAATTTTGTAGGAGTTAATTCGGGTCCTGGTCAATTAAATATATCAGGAGTTTTAGCAAAGTATCTCTACCTTTCTCAATTTCAGGTAATAGCAATAACTAATCAAGATGGCTTTAAAAAAGAGATAGAAAGAAATTCATCAATTATTCCTTTCTTCGACAAGGTAGAGGTAACAGAGATTTCCCAACAAGAGACGCTCATGCTTCTTTACAGAATGGCTCTTGTTCTTGAAAGAAAGTACAACAAGATAGTCTCTTATCTAGCCCTCAAGAATATAGTCTCTTGCTGTGAAAGATATATGCCATCTCTGCCTTTTCCAAAAAAAGCGATGGAGCTCCTTGAAGAAGCTGTGATATATATAAACCAAAACAACAAAGAAATCTTGTTATCGGAAGATATCGATGAAGTTGTTAGTCAAAAAGTTAATGTGCCAGTTGGAGATATCAAAGGAGAAGAGAAAGAGAGGCTTGTCAATCTTGAAAAAGATATACATGAAAGAGTCGTCAGCCAAGAAGAAGCTGTTTACGAGATAGCTTCTGCCTTAAGAAGGTCTAGGTCTGAACTCTCTGAAAGAAAGAGACCGATGGGTAACTTTCTTTTTCTGGGACCGACTGGAGTTGGTAAGACAGAGACCGCCAAGGCGCTAGCTGCATCTTATTTCGGCTCCGAGGATAAGATGATAAGAATAGATATGTCAGAGTTTCAGAGCTTAAATGATATACCAAGGTTGATAGGTTCCCATAGCAATGAAGGCCTCCTGACATCAAAGATTAACAATAATCCCTTTTCTCTTATTCTACTCGATGAGATAGAAAAAGCTCACCCAGATATTCTTAATATATTTTTACAGATATTGGATGAGGGAAATGTCACAGACGGCTTTCAAAGAAAAGTTGATTTCAAAAATTCAATAATTATTGCCACAAGTAATGCTGGGGCTCATTTAATAATGGAAAGTGTTTCTAAAAAGAAAGATTGGCAAAAAACCAAAGAAGATCTCTTGGATAATCTTTTTAAAGAAAATATCTTTAGGCCTGAGTTCGTTAATCGTTTTGATGCAGTTGTTCTCTTCAAGCCACTAACAAAGGATGACTTAATGAAGATATCTGATTTAATTTTCAAAAAGATAATTATTGGCATGGATAAAAAAGGAATAGATTTGGTAATAAGCAAGGAACTTAAAGAAAACATTATTGAAATTGCTTATAATCCTAAATTTGGAGCTAGAGAATTAAAACGAGTTATTCAAGACAAGGTAGAGAACTCTTTGGCTTCTGCTTTGCTTTCAGATGAGATAGGCAAGGGAGACATAATCAAAATTAACCCTGAAACTTTCTCAGTGGAAAAAGACTAGCTTGACTTTTCGTTAAGCAGTGATATAATATTGCAATGATTAAAAGGCTCAACAAGTTGAAAAGCTTTATTTTGCCGCTAGCAGAAAACAATTATAGGCCGTTGATTTTAGATGGCCGTTTTTTAACTTATATCGCTTTAATCTTGATATTTGCCAAATTCATAACTATATTTTCTTTATTCTATCTACCAACGACTCCATTTTTCTCTGATATCGCTACAGGCGCTTTAATAAGGATGGCTAATGATGAGAGGGTAGTATTGGGACTAAATCCACTAAGAGTCAATGACAAGCTTAATGAGGCGGCTCTAATGAAGGCAAAGGATATGGTAGATAATGACTATTTCTCTCATTGGAGTCCTCAAGGAAAGTCGCCATGGCACTGGATTGAATTAGCTGGCTACGATTACCAATATGCAGGAGAAAATCTAGCAGCTGGTTTTTTTGATGCTGACGAGGTTCATAGAGCTTGGATTAACTCTTCTTCTCATAGAGAGAATATAGTTAGTCCTAACTATAAAGAGATTGGCATAGCCGTCATTAATGACACTGAATCAAGCAGAAACAACTTCATAATTGTTCAGATGTTTGCCACTTCTCGTGAAACGAGAATAGATGAAGTTGTAATAGAAGATCCAGTGGAAATGATAGAAGAGGAGGTAATCATTGAGGAAGAGGTAATTGAAGGAGATTTAACTGAACCAGAAACCGAAGTGGCAGAAGAAGATGAAGAAGATGAAGAAGATGAAGAAGAAAGAGCTGTTCTGGGGTACTATGATACAAACGTATACATTATCTCTCCAGGAACAATTGAAAAAGCATCTTTCAGTCTTTTTCAATTTCTCTTGTTAGAATATGATGATCTCATACAAAAAACGATAACTATAATTCTGCTCTTCTTGGGCTTTGTTCTAGTTGCTAATGTTTTTGTTAGATTTGATGTTCAGCATCCTGATCTGATATTCAGAGGCTTAGCTTTTTTAGCTCTCTTTTTACTATTTGAAAATCTCGATCAAAGCACTATAATAAGTATTGTTATGGGAACACCGATAATTGGATAATATGAACAGAGACTCTCTTCAAAAAAATAGAGGAGTCCTAAGGCTCCTTTTTTTAATCTTCTTAATCAGTCTGCTTGCTTTGAATTGGTCCGATATCTATTGGATATTCAATCCACGAGTTATCTCTTTTGGAATTCAATCAGTTGTCGGTCGAAACGAATCAATTAATGAAACCTATTATCAAGAAGTTGATTCTATCAATATTCCTTTAATTAATATATCTGCTCCGATAGTTGAGTCGAAGGGATCAAGTGACAGAGATTTTGCTGAAGCGTTAGACAGAGGAGTTGTTCATTTTCCTGAATCAGCTATTCCGGGTGAAATTGGTACAGCGATACTTTTAGGACATTCAGCTCCTGCAGGTTGGCCAAAAATTAATTATGACTGGGTCTTTAGTGAAATAGAGAAATTAAATGAAGGAGACAAGATAGAGATATATTTCAACAAGAGGAAATATATTTATAAAGTGAAGGAGAAGATATTTCTTGAAATAGGGGAGGACCTTCCATCCTATGCATCCGACAAATCAGAGATTGTTCTTTTGAGTTGTTGGCCGCCAGGAAGAAACATTAAAAGAATTGGAGTGCGAGCTATTCTTGAATAGTATTGACAACTTATCTTTTTGTGATACAGTCAGGCCAGATCTTTCATTTATAAAAGGAGGTGCCAACATCAAAACCGAGGAGCTTTTGAAGCAAATTTTGGTAATTGTTGTTATCGTTGTGTTTATCCTTATCTTGTATTATACGAAAGGAGGTGGGTAAGGTGAAGATGAAGAAAGCCTTCAACCCGGGAAATATTCTCATATTGGTCATGTTCATATTTTTCTTTATTCTTCTATTTGGCCAGACTGTGGGAATCAATGTTTGGGGTATGTGTGGATAGTTGTCTCCACTCTACCCCTTTTTTTATACAATAAATAAACTTGACAAAAAAGAACAGTATGATATAGTTTTTGTGCATAGCTCTTTACAATAAATATAAGGAAAGGAGGTCATTTTAAATGACCAACAAAGGCAAGAAGAAAAAAAACTTTTGGGAGATCGCAGGAAAGATTGCAATCCTTTTTCTGGCAATAGCAATAATCTTTAGTGCAGGACTATTGCTTGGAAGGGGATGCAGCGCTAGATTAGTCCCGAGAGAGACAAGAGCTTTTTATTCTGCCGAGCACCATTCAACGAGTGTTCGACAGTCTGCGTCACCAATAGAAATAGAGAAGGTGACGCAGGTTGGTCAAGACGTGGAGATTCTTTTTGTAACGACCCAGGGGTTTCCTCTAGGACAAACCATCTGGGCTGAGGTCGTTTTTCGTGACGGTAGAACTGTCGTTACGGAAAACACGGTAACCCCAGGAAGTCTCGGAAGGGGCTCTCTGGGATTCAGAGGAAACCTCAGAGACATATTTGAGATT
>PWOE01000148.1 GCA_003557585.1 Candidatus Nealsoniibacteriota bacterium
CTTCTTGCTTCTCTTCTTGCTTCTCTTCTTGCTTCTCTTCTTGCTTGATCTCTTCTGTCTTACCTTCGGCATCATCTAAGGCTTCTTCCTTGGCTTCTTCCTTGGCTTCTTCCTTGGCTTCTTCCTTGGCTTCTTCCTTGGCTGAATCTTCTGGTGAGGTCTCCTTTACTTCCGCAACTTCCTCTTTGGTGTCTTCTTTTTTATCTTGGCTCTGTTTCGTTTCTTCCTTTTCGTCTTCCTTTTTCTTTTTACTTAAGCCATGTTTCGAAATTTTCTTCCCTTTGATAATTCCTTCTTTTATCAAAAGATTATTTATAGTATCTGAGCACTGAGCTCCATTTTTTATCCATTCAAGAATCTTTTCTTTGTCTATCTTTTTTTCCTTTGTTATCGGATTATAGTGACCAACCTCGTCAACAAACCTCCCCTTAGAGGCTGCATTTCTTTTGTCAGTAACAACGATTTTGTAAAATGGTTGTCTTTTTTTTCCTGTTCTGAATAGTCTTATAATTAGCATATCTAATGAATTAAAATATTAAATCCAACCTTTGGTCTTGAGAGCATTCTCGGCAGCTTTCTCTTCAGCTTCCTGTTTAGATGCTCCTTCTCCTTCGGCTACAACTTTGTCTTCTAAAAAAACGGCCATCACGAATCTTTTTTTATGATCAGGCCCCGACTCTTTTACAACTTTGTATATCGGGGTTATCGATTCTTTGCTTTGTGCCTCTTCCTGAAAGAGGGATTTCGAATCTTTATAAAGGCCTTTCTCTATTATCTCTGAAAGTTTCTTTATCAATCTTTCTTCTACAAATTTATAGCATGTATTATAACCCAAATCAAGATAAATCGCTCCTATTAATGCTTCAAAAACATTGGCAAGATTTGACTGCCTCAATCTTCCATTCTCTTTCTCTTCTCCTTTTGACATGAGAAGGTATTTATTAAGATTAATCTCTTTTGCAGTCTCTGCTAATATTTTTGTGTTTACTAAAGAGGCCCTCCAGCTAGTTAAATCCCCCTCTGGCTTATCGGGATAGTTAAGATAAAGATGCTCTGTTATCAGAAGTTCCAAAACAGCATCACCTAAAAATTCAAGCCTCTCGTTGTGGTCAAGATTAAATTTAGGATTTTCATTGAGATAAGATCTATGACAAAGAGCCTGCTTCAACAGGTCTCTGTTTTTAAAAGTTATGCCTATCTCTTTTTCAAATTTTTCAAAATCACTCATTTTCTTCTTCTTGAATCATCTCTTTAAAGACTGTTCCCATTACTCCATTAACAAATCTACCTGAGCTCTCTCCTCCGAAATTTTTAGCAAGCTCTATTGCTTCGTTTATGGCAACTTTTGACGGAACCTCTTTTTTGCTTCCAAAGAGAAGTTCGTAAAGGCCTATTCTAAGTATATTTCTATCAACAATGGCAATCTGTTCAATTGGCCATTCAGGAGCTGTAATCTCGATTATCTTATCAATCTCTTTTATCTTGGCCACTGTTTCATCAATCAATTTCCAAATGAATTCTTTTTCTTCTATCCCAGGTCCAAACCTCTCTATATTCTCTCTGGTTATCTTTTTAATGTCACCCTTTTTTCCAAAGAAATCCCATTCATATAGAGATTGCAATGCTATTGATCGTGATAAGTGCCTAGAAGCCATTTATTATTAACAAATCTACTTTTTAGAAAGATCTTCCATCTTCAATGGTTTCTCTTTTTCTTGCTCAATCTCTTTTTCTTTCATCTTTTTTTCCTTCTTGGTCATCTTTTTGAAGACGTCGATGACCTCTCGACCCTTATAATGTCCACAATTAGGACAGGCCTTATGAGGAAGAGTCTCTTTGCCACAATTAGAGCAAGCAACTATGGTTGGTTTATCTAAATAGATATTACCTCTTCTCTTGTTTCTTCTTGATTTGGTGTGTCTTTTCTTGGGTACTGCCATATTGCTGATTTCTCAAAGCTATAAAGTGCTTTTTTGAAAGTAATTTAATTAATATTTTATCAATCTGGCGTCATAAGACTAACACATTAAAGTTAACTTTGCAAGAATCTACTTTAGTTTAAATGACCTTCTATGAATTTTTGATAAACCCTTTCTTTTGATCAACTTTCTATGAGTTAAAGTGCCATACCCTTTATTTCTTGAAAAATAATATTCCGGATAATTATTTGAAAGTCTTTTCATTATATCGTCACGGTGAACTTTAGCTATAATGCTAGCCAGCATACAAGAGAGCGTCTTTTCATCTCCTTTGATTATTGATCTTTGCTCTACATCTTTATCGATTCTGAAATTACCATCTATTAAAAGATAATCTATCTTAATTCCGTTTTTTTTGATTAAATTATCAAGCGCTTTGTTCATAGCAATTTTGCTTGCCTCTAGGATGTTGATTTTATCAATAACTTTTTCAGAGACCTTGCCTATTCCCCACTCTATACGAGAATCTTTGGTTATTGTTTTATAAACCTCTTCTCTCTTCTTTTCGCTCATCTTTTTTGAGTCTTTGATTTCAAAACTAAATTTAATTTGATGGTCTTTAATCAAAACTGCCGCAGCCACCACTGGACCGGCAAGCGACCCTCGACCTACCTCATCTAAGCCAGCTATCTTGTGAAAACCGCTTTTTATTATCTTTTTTTCTATTCTGGATAGAGCTTTCATTTTTTAGATTATTATCTTATAATAGGAGAATAATCGCTTCAAGACAAGTTTCTAAAAGCATGCAAGAATCTCAACAAAAGGTAATCTTTCAAAAAGACATTGAAAGTGAAATAAGAGCTGCTGAAGCGGATCAGAGAAACGCCAATCTTTCAAATAAAACAATCCGAGAGATAAATCTTTCAGAAAAAGAGATAAATTGTGGCCTCGATTTCAGGGGCTCAGTATTTTTAGGGAGCGCTTACCTAGGCAAAAGCACAATTAAAGGAGATTTAATTCTTGATAATGCTATAATAAACAACACCTTCTATCTTGGTGAGGCTAAGATACTTGGCAATGTCTCTGGCCCCAGAATAGCTGTTAAAAATTCATTTAATATGGTTAACGGTTTAATCGAAGGCGATCTTAATCTTGAAAAGACAAATATACAAGGATTTTTTAGTTTAAATAAAAGCAATGTTAAAGGAAGTCTCAATCTAAAAGAGATAAGAGTTATGAACCTAGAAACTCCCACTGGAACAGTTAAAGGCGATGTCTTTTTGCAAAGAGCTACCTTTGAAAAATATGTTGATTTGGAGGGAGCTCAAATTGATGGTATGATTGATTTTGAGAAGACCAATATTTGGAGTTTTCTTAATCTTTCTAATGCTAAAATAAAAGAAGTCTTGGTGTTAAGAGAAAGCTATATAAAGGGTGATTCTCTTTTTGAGGGTCTAGAATGTCAAAAGAAGATTGTCTCTTTTTAAAATGAATAATTCTAATCAAAAATTCACTCATCTCCACCTTCATTCACACTATTCTTTGCTTGATGGTCTGTCCAAGATAGATCAGATAGTTAATCATGCTAAAGAGAGTGGCATGGATTCCGTGGCTCTAACAGATCACGGAGTTTTATATGGAGCGATAGAGTTTTTCAAAAAAGCAAAAAAAGAAGGAATTAAACCTATTATAGGTTGTGAGGTCTATCTTGCTTTAGATAAGATGACACAGAAGAGACCAGGCATTGATGATAAGAGGTACCATTTAGTTCTTCTCGCTAAAAATAATATCGGTTATAAAAACCTAGTTAAGATAGTTACAAAGTCCCACTTAGAGGGGTTTTATTACAAACCAAGAGTTGATGAAGATTTATTAAAAGAGCATTCCGAAGGAATCATCGCACTTTCCGCCTGTATTCAAGGCAAGATTCCCAAGCTGATAATTAAAAATAAGATTAAAGAAGCAGAAAAGACTGCTTTGAGATATCTAGAGATCTTCGGCAAAGGCAACTTCTATCTCGAGCTTCAAAGTCATCCCAAGATTAAAGAGCAGGAAATCGCCAATAAAGGATTAATTGAATTATCAAAAAAGCTTTCCATTCCTCTCGTAGCTACGAATGATTGTCACTATCTAAAGAAAGAAGATGCTGAAGCCCAAGATATATTAATGCTCATCAATACTGGGGCCAAAAAAGATGACCCAGAGAGACTCACTATGAAAGATAGCGATCTTTCAATGAAGTCACCCCAAGAGATGCTGGCAGTTTTTAAAGATGTGCCTGAGGCAATAGAAAATACTCAAAAAATTGCTAATCAGTGCTCTCTTGATTTCAATTTTGGCGAAACAAAACTGCCACATTTTCCTTTACCAGAAAACAAGACAGCAGATCTTTATTTGAAAGAATTGTGCCTCAGCAGTTTAAAAGACAAGTGCCAAGAATACGACAAAAAGAAAGTTCTTGACCGTTTGGAATTTGAACTGGAAACAATCAAGAAGACTGGCTTTTCTTCTTACTTTTTAATAATTTCAGATCTCGTTAATTGGGCTAAGGGAAATAAAATTGTTGTTGGCCCAGGGAGAGGTTCAGTCGGTGGCTCTTTGGTTGCTTATCTTTTAGGAATTACGAATATCGATCCTTTGAAATATGATCTTCTTTTTGAGAGATTCTTAAATCCAGAAAGAATATCTTTGCCAGACATCGATCTTGACTTTGCTGACAGAAGAAGAGATGAAGTTGTTGCTTATGTTGCTGATAAGTATGGTCAAGACAAGGTAGCTCAAATTATCACTTTTGGAACAATGGCTGCTCGAGCTGTCATTAGAGATGTCGGACGGGCTATGCAATATCCTTATTCTTACTGTGACAAAATTGCTAAGATGATTCCTTTTGGCTTGTCTCTTGATGAGACAATGAACAAGATTCCCGAGTTTAAGCAACTCTATAACAGCGATTCTGATGCAAAAGACTTGATAGATATCGCTAAAAAGCTGGAAGGCGTTGCTCGTCACGCATCAACTCATGCCTGTGGAGTAGTTATCTCAAAGGATCCCTTAATCGATATTGTTCCCCTGCAACACCCAACACAAAATGAAGAAGGGGTTGTTACTCAATACGAGATGCACTCTATCGAGAGTCTAGGCTTGTTGAAAATGGACTTCTTAGGGCTCAAGAATTTAACTATTATTCAAGACACTCTTTCTAAGATATATGCTATTCGAAAAGAAAAGATAGATATCGACAATCTTCCCCTTGATGATAAAAAAACTTATGAGATATTGAAGAAGGGGCAAACTGTTGGTGTTTTCCAACTTGAATCTGGTGGAATGCAAAGATATCTCAAGCAATTAAAGCCAAGCAATTTTGAAGATATTATTGCTATGGTTGCTCTTTATCGTCCAGGACCGATGGAACTTATCCCAGACTATATCGCCAAGAAAAATAAAGAGAAAAAGATAGAATATATTCACCCGAAATTGAAACCAATTCTTGAAAACACCTATTCCATCTTATTATACCAAGAACAGGTCATGAAAATTGCTCAAGAACTGGCTCTCTTTACTCTGTCTGAGGCTGATATCTTGAGAAAGGCTATCGGCAAGAAGATAAAGAGTCTCTTGAATCAACAAAAAGATAAATTCATTCAAGGAGCGATAGAGAACAATGTCAAAGAAGAAGTGGCTAAAAAGATATGGGAATGGATAATTCCTTTCGCAAGTTATGGCTTCAACAAGAGTCACTCTGCTGGCTATGCAACGATAGCCTATCAAACTGCTTGGCTAAAGGCCCATTATCCAGTGGAATTTATGTCCTCTCTGTTAACTTCTGACAGAAAAGATGTTGAAAGAACTTCTCTTTTAATTGAGGAATGCAAAAGAATGAAGATAAAGGTTTTGCCCCCCGAAGCGAATGAGAGCTTTGTCTACTTTTCGGTTGTTCCAAACAAAAGAGAGATAAGATTTGGGTTAGCTGCAATTAAGAATGTCGGCCTCTCTATTGCTGAAGAGATAGTTGAAGAAAGGAAAAAGAATGGCAATTTCAAATCTTTAAATGACTTTATCTCAAGAATAAAATCAAAGCATCTTAACAAAAAATCTTTAGAGAATCTAACTAAGGCCGGTGTCTTTGATAAGATAATGGAAAGAAACAAAATTCTTTCTAATATGGATAAGATTCTGGAAATAATCAGAGATAAAAATAGAGATGAATCAAACGGTCAAACAAACCTCTTTCATAATTCTGGTGACAATAACAACTCGCAAGAACTGAAGCTAGATGAC
>PWOE01000046.1 GCA_003557585.1 Candidatus Nealsoniibacteriota bacterium
CAAAGCGAAATGATGGAGCAGATCAACGATATGCTCGAAAAGGAGAAGGAAAAATCTGATAAATTATTGCTTAATGTTTTGCCCGGGCATATTGCCGACGAGCTGAAGGTTCACGGGCACTCCATTACCCATACTTATCCAATGGTAAGTGTTCTGTTTATTGATTTTGTGGGTTTTTCAGAGGTGGCAGAAAAACTAGACCCGGAATTACTACTCAGGGATCTTCATTTTTATTTTGCCAATTTTGACGATGTGGTTAAGAAATATAATCTGGAAAAGATTAAAACCATTGGCGATGCTTATATGTGTGCAGGGGGATTGCATGACAATGCCAATGAGAATAATGTGGCAGCCACAGTAATGGCAGCACTGGAGATCCGTGATTTTATTGAAGCAAACAAGGAAGACAGATTATATACAGGAGAAAAAGCACTGGATTGCCGAATCGGCATAAACACCGGGCCTGTTGTTGCCGGGGTTGTGGGAAATACCAAATTTACCTTCGACATTTGGGGAACCACTGTTAATATTGCCAAACGAATGGAAGTTTCCTGTGAACCCGGCAGAGTAAATATTTCCGAATTTACCCATAACTATATCCATGAAAGATTTCGGTGTGTCTCAAGGGGCTATATCTCAGGTAAACACAGACGAAACATGCAAATGTTTTATGTGGAAGGAGTTTATATTCCGAAATCATGAGCTTTCTATCCCTGCATTCTTTATCAGAAACTGAATAGCCAAACTCCATTGCCAAGAAGAAAAATTCCTGCGATCAGTTCCAGTTTCCATCCCAGGTTATCTCCAAATTGATTGCCGAAAATAAGCCCGCTAAAGGAAAGAAGTAACACTGAGAGTGCCAGCGCAATTGAATATCGCATGGCATTAAGCTCAAGAAACCTGACGGCAATTCCCATAAAAAGTATATTCATACCCAGGGCAAGGGCAAGGGCAAAAATCACCGGAATTTCATTGATGTCGAATATTTTTTTGCTTGCTTTTTTTTGCCAGGCATGCAGGATCATGCGGAAACCGGTTATAGCAAAAAATAAAAAAGCGATGGATTCAGGTTTATAATCAAACCGGTTTATGAGAAGAGATGCAAGATAGTAACCTATCCAGGTAAGAATAAATGTTGAAATGGCGAAAATAAGTGCTGCCTTCATGGGTGTGCCCCGCTTAACAACCCCGTCTCCGATTCCGTTACTTGCGCTTACCGAAAAATGAACCATGCTGAGCATCACTGGAAGCAAAAAGTAAAATATGGTTACATATAATGCCATGATCAGCTCTTTATGTTTATTTCCTTTATTTGAACCAGGCTCAAAATCTTTTCAAGACCTTCACGGTCGGTTTCATCAAAAGAAGCAAGATCCTTACTGTCAACATCCAGCACTCCTATAATTTTGTCATTTGTATTTCGCAGGGGGATTACAATTTCGCTGTTGGAACGGCTGTCGCAGGCAATATGACCCGGAAATTCATGTACGTTAGTTACCACCATCGATTTTTGCTCATTAATGGATGCCCAGCAAACGCCGGTATCTTTTGCAAGTAGTTGGCAGGCAGCAGGCCCCTGATAAGGTCCTGCAATGAGCTCCCCATTGTCAAGAAAATAGAAACCGGTCCAGAAAAAATAATCCATCTTGTGGTGTAAAACTGCCACAATAGTAGCCAGTTTGGATAGAGTATTTCCGGGCTTTTTTAGCAGACCTTTCAGTTGATCATGCATGCGTTGGTATCGCCCTGCTTTTTGTTTTGTGTTCATAGGGTTAATTGTTTCTGTCTGTTTAACTTGTAGCTGTTTATTTAATCAGGGATGATTCAAAGTCATTCCCTGACATTACAAATTCCGGATGCTGAGCAATTAGATAAACTCATTGCAATACCTGTCGAAGCGTATGAATAACTATCTGATATTCAATTGTCGTTTCAACAGGCTCAACGACCATAAATCACTTAGTGCTATTAACAAGCAATTTGACTAACTTGTTTGCTCAGACCCTTTCCAACTCAACCGTAAAATGCCTCATGATAGTAGCTTCTGATATGATTTTGAATCCTTTGGTAATACTTTCGCGTCTTTCCCAGATATTGGCAAGTGCTGCTGCTATATAATCCATGTGATTATTAGTGTATACCCTGCGGGGTATGGCCAAACGCAGAAGCTCAAGTTTGGGGTAACGGTTTTGTCTTGTAAGCGGATTACGGTCGGCGAGTAATGTACCAATCTCTACCCCTCTTACACCAGATTCAATATATAACTCAATGGCAAGTGTTTGTGCCTGGTATTCCTCTTTGGGAACATTGGGCAAAAACTTTTTGGCATCCACAAAAACAGCATGTCCGCCTGTAGGTTCCTGTATAGGAATGCCATAGCTGCGCAGTTTGTCGCCCAGGTATGCCACCTGTCCGATTCGGGCTTCAAGGTAATCAAATTCAGTTCCTTCCATAAGTCCCTGTGCAAGGGCACCCAGATCGCGACCGGCAAGTCCGCCATAGGTAAGGTAACCTTCGTACATGATATTAAATATACTTGCCTTGTCAAACAGAGCTTTGTCGCGCAGGGCAATAAATCCACCGATATTAACTATGGCGTCCTTTTTACTGCTCATTGTTGCACCATCCACATAAGAGAACATTTCTTTCACAATTTCCCTGACGGTTTTGTTTTCATAGCCTTTTTCACGGGTTTTAATGAAATAGGCATTTTCAGCAAACCTTGCCGCATCAAAAATACACATGATACCATACTTTTTGCAAAGTGCTGAAACATCGCGAATGTTTTCCATGGAAACCGGTTGACCACCTGAAGTGTTGCAGGTAACTGTAATGATGCAAAGAGGGATTTTTTCTTGGGGATACTTCTTGAAAATACCCTCCAGTTTTCCAAGGTCAATATTTCCCTTGAAAGGGTGAAATTCAGATGTATGGCAGGCCTCATCAATTGTGCAGTCAAAAGCTCTTGCACGCCGGTATTCAATGTGCCCTTTGGTGGTGTCGAAGTGTGAGTTTCCTGGTACCACATCTCTTTCTTTTATCAGAGCAGAAAACAACACATTTTCAGCAGCACGCCCCTGGTGCGTGGGTAAAAAGTAGGGCATCCCCAGTAATTCAAATATGGTGTTTTTTAATTTGTAAAAAGAAAGTGAACCAGCGTAGCTTTCATCGCCAAGCATGATTTCCGACCATTGATAATGGCTCATAGCTCCGGTTCCTGAATCAGTAAGCAGGTCAACAAAAACCCGGTCGCTTCGCAGGTTGAACAAATTGTAACGGGCATCTTTGATCCATTGTTCTCGCTCTTCGCGACTGCTTCGATATAGTGGTTCTACTACCTTAATTTTGTAAGGTTCTGCATAGGGTAATTCCATAGCAAATAATTTGTTTTGATTAAAAATATGGGTAATTAAGAAAAAAAGGATTGTTTGCCCGCGAAGTTGGCGTGCAGAAAAAGGCAAAATCAGTAGGTGTCGCGACGTTTGATATTGCGATACAGGTATTCCAGTATATTGGAGTTGGAGAAATACACTTCGTAGACTTTAATTGTTGTTTGGCAAATTTATAAAAAAATGAACAATATGCTGCATGTAACAAACAATTGAACTTATATTACTTTAATTCAATTAGGGCAGAAAGACAAGATGTTATACTATAAACACTTAAAACTTTCATACGGTTGTTAATGTTTTTTTTGTAATTCATAATCTTCTTCAGGATTTTTTTGTAACTTTATTTCTCAAAAGTCAATTTATGGTTCATCCACGTATAAATAATACTGTTTGTTGTTGTACAATGAAAATATGTGCAATGTCAGGTCTATGATCCATAATTGAAATATGTTTTTAATTGATAGGCCCTTTCATTGAAAAATGAAAGGTTTTTTTTTATCGTCAAAAAAATTCAGAGCTAAAATCCGCAAAAATCCTAATTGGTAAATACAATGGAAAAACTTGAAAAATTTATTGAAAAACTATATAACGATCATACAGCAGAAATATGCCATATGCCTTGTAAAACAGACAGCAACAGGTTTGTGAATGAGGTAATACAACTGCTTTTTCCACTTGATGTTCCTCGCAATATGGATGAATATATGTTGCGTTTCAGAGACTCGGAATTGCAGTTCAGAAAATTGCTTATTCCCTTGAAATCTTTACTCAAAGATGAACCTCGCGATATTCTGGATTCATTTTACCATGCCCTTCCGGGAATTTATGAAAAACTGCGTATGGATGCAGAATCCATTTACAAGTTTGATCCTGCAGCTGCAAGTGTGCAGGAAGTTGTGCATGCTTATCCGGGTTTTTATGCCATTACCGTATATCGTATTTCCCATCAACTGGTTAAGCAAAAAGTGCCTGTATTGCCAAGGGTAATTTCAGAATATGCCCATGGCCGCACTGGCATTGATATAAATCCGGCAGCCAAAATAGGGGATAACTTTTTTATTGACCATGGCACTGGAGTGGTTATTGGAGAGACCACAGATATTGGTGAGAATGTAAAAATTTACCAGGGAGTAACGCTTGGTGCTCTTACCGTCGAGAAATCTCTGGCCGCAACAAAAAGGCATCCTACACTGGAGGATAATGTTATTATATACGCAGGTAGTACTGTACTGGGAGGGAAAACTGTAATCGGGCGGGATTCGGTAATTGGGGGTAATGTATGGCTCACCGGGAGCGTGCCACCAAACTCTGTGGTATATCATAAAAGTGAAATAAAAATTCGTTCGGGAAAGAATTTTCCTGAACCCTTGAACTTCGTTATATAAAGTAGTAACGGGATGAAGGAGCAACGAACTAACATAATAACCCAATCCCGAATCGTTTTCAGTTCTCGGAATCTTCGCTGCAATAACCTAATAACTAATTAACTCAATAACTAGTTAACTTAATAACCAAATAATGAAAGTAAACAATGTTTTAGAACTTATAGGTAATACACCGCACGTTAAAATAAACCGTTTGTATCCTTCTGATTACCAAGTATGGATGAAGCTGGAAAAAAGCAATCCTGCCGGCAGTATCAAAGACCGTATTGCTCTTTCAATGATTGAAGCAGCTGAAAAAAGTGAAGATCTTAAACCCGGTGGCATTATCATTGAACCCACATCGGGTAACACCGGAATTGGTGTTGCCATGGTGGCGGCAGTAAAAGGGTATAAAGTCATCTTGGTTATGCCCGAAAGCATGTCTTTGGAAAGACGGCGTATCATGAAGCTTTTCGGTGCAGAATTCGTTCTTACACCCCGTGAAAAAGGTATGAAGGGTGCCATAGAAGAAGCTACCCGGTTGATAAAGGAAACCCCTGATTCCTGGATGCCCCGACAGTTTGAAAACCCTGCCAACCCTGAAATACATCGCACAAAAACATCAATGGAAATTCTGCAAGATTTCCCTGATGGACTTGACTATTTGATTACAGGAGTGGGAACAGGTGGCCATATTACAGGAGTTGCTCAGATTCTGAAAAAAGAATTCCCTGCGCTTAAAGTATTTGATGTAGAACCGGCATTATCGCCTGTGATAAGTGGTGGCGAGCCCGGCCCTCACCCCTTGCAGGGTATAGGCGCAGGATTTATTCCCCAGGTACTGGATAAAACCATTCTGGATGGAGTCATTACAATTGAAAAGGAAGAAGCTTTTGAATTTGCCCGCCAGGCAGCCCTGAAGGAAGGGTTGTTTATTGGGGTTTCATCAGGTGCATCACTGGCAGCAGTGAACAAAAAACTAGCAGATATTCCGGCCGGGTCAAAAATCCTTACTTTTTGCTATGATACGGGCGAACGATATTTGTCTGTGGATGGATTATTCGAATAAAGATAATTGTAAAGATTTTTTAACATCCTATTTAGCTAAACCGTGAGCTTATTGGCAGGCTTGTTTACCAAACATTCCTTATCTTTATCAAAAAAAGCAAGCCATGTTTTCAGCAGTAATTACCGGAGGTACCCAGGGAATAGGTAAAGCCATAAGTCTAAAATTGATCAGTGAAGGGGTGTTTGTTTTCATTCTTGATAATGATCAGGAAGCCATCAGAGATTTTGAGCACGAAATATCTGATGTTAAAATGTACAATACCGTTTTGTGCGATGTGGCTAACAA
>PWOE01000103.1 GCA_003557585.1 Candidatus Nealsoniibacteriota bacterium
CAGGAACGGTTACCTGCCTCGGGAGGGAATTTACGCCCTTAGCACTCTGGGCGGCCACCTCGACCCGGATATCTCCCTGCAGTCCTACATCCACACACAGGATATTGTTTGCCATCTTCATTTTCGGGAGCAATTCAGGGAGATGCCGATAGGATTGTGGGCAGCCCTGGAAGGTCGCCAGGAAGCTTCCCTGCATCAGCGGCGAGCGAGAAACGCGGTCCGTGTTTCGGGTGCCAGCGAAGGCGTCGAATTTGACCAGACGCACGACTCGACGAAGAGGCTGATCAAGCAACTGGACGCAGCTACGCCCACCACGCGGGCCGGGTACAAGGTTCGTTTGCCAAAGTTCCAGGCTGAAGAGCCATCCTTGCTGGACCTCGACATGGAGACGATTCATGCATTGCTTTTTTCTCTCCGCCGGAATCACACGCCGAAAGCACGAGCGCGCCTCTTCAACGTGACCGAAATGCAGATCCAGAAATTCAGAGAAATGTGCTTTCGCCTAGCCGGATACCGCACTGAGTCAACGTCCGGCAAGAGGAATCTTAGGAATTTGAAGCCCATCAAAAAGCACGAACGTCTGCCCGACCTATACCGCCGCGCCCAGCCCGAAGATTTCGGTCCCGCACCGCCTCACCACTCGAGAGCGGAGATGGGGGAAGCAAATCGAATCTATCGGCTACTGGCTCGCCGGGCACGTGAAATGAATATGGAACGTGCACAAGTCATCGAGGAGATCATCAAACCGCTTCGTGATCTCCTCCTGGCACACTCTGGCAGCGAGGCGGTTCTCAGGATAGTCAACACCGATCAGTTCGTGGGTGCAATTCAGGCGATCAGGAGTCTCCGCATTCCGCCCGATCGAATTGAAGTTGAGCTTGAGGCACTCCCTCGCGTAGATGAACCAACACCGGGAAACTGGAGTCGCCGGCTTAAAAGGCTAGCTAGGAGTCAAAAACTGCGGGTCAACGAAGCGAGCCTCGCTGTCACTCGGCGATCTCAGGCCCATCCCGAATTTGGCATCGTAAAAGTCCGAGTCCTCGCGCTTGCGGCGCCCGGAGTGGGGGAGTTGCGCCACCCGCAACGGGTAATCGTGACTGACCGCTCGGGTTCTGGATGGCGGGTAGGGTGCTTCTATGCCACTGCCGCTATCTCCGCGCTGTTAGAGTCGACCTACGCCAAGTAGACTCGATCACGATGCCCTGGTGTGTTTTGAACACTAAGGCTGGATTGCTTGGCGCCCGCTCCCCCGGCCCTCTCTCCATGGCCAGCGCCAACACACAAGCCCCTCGGCCGGGCAGTCGACTACTACGCTCTATCCGTAATTGATCACGCACTCAAAGCAATTTACACGTGAGCCCAACCAGGAATTGTGCAATAAATCAACAAGCTATCGCATTCTGAGGGCTGTTTGGTTCGGCGCAACTGCCTAGCACAATTGACAATTTTGCGATTCGATAGCGTCGAGGCTACAATCAAACTCGGGCAGCGTACCATTCGATAGGAGGTGTTTGATGACCAAGCTTTTGAATGGGGCGCGCTTCTCTATCTAGTAGGGTTGGAATACTGTTGAACTAGTAAGGCCAGCCAAAGTGAACGTTCACTGCTCCACCAGCTAGGACAGAGAAGGCAAATTGAGAATAGAAACTGGCCCCGATTGCAATAGCTGGTCTAGCAATAGGGATACCTTGTTCCCGCGCCTTGCCCAACCTGACTATTTTATGAGCAGTTGGCTGAGCCCACACAATAGCGATGGGTAGGATGAGCTACGTGCTCTGCTAGATTTGTTCGGTGGGCCGCTGAAGTGATGCGTCATCATCGCTTAGAGAGCTCTGCTCTGACGTAAGGAAAGGCAACAGATTTCGTTGCCTTAAGATACCATCGACCTATCCTGACACATTGATTGCTCGAATTCCGGATTAGCCATGAAAGTTTTTCACTCGCTTCTCTTCACAAATCTCATTCTCTTGTCTGCGTTCGCATCTCCTTTCAATTCTGATGCCGAGACGTATGCTGGGGGATGGGTCGATAGCTTTTTCATTGCCAATGGGTGTTCTAGTATGGTGAATGCCATTGCAGAATCTGCTGATGGGAAAATTTACTTCGGTGGCTCATTCACCGAATGCGCTGGAATTTCAGCAAATCGTGTGATTGCTTTTAATCCTGATGATCGCAGTTGGCATTTGCTCGGTGAAGAAGAAGCTAATGGAGTGAATGGAACAATAAATGCTATGACTATCTGGGATGGTGATCTTTACGTTGGTGGATTGTTTACCCTCGCACATGATCAGTCCGGAGTGACAACAGTTAATCGAGTTGCCAAATGGGACGCGGATGAAAATCGCTGGCGCGCTGTTGGAAATGGTGGCGTGGGTGCAGATGGAACCATCCACGTAATGACTTCAACGGACGACAGACTGTACCTCGGCGGATCATTTTCAAACGTCAATGTCGGAGATCCTTTGCCAGCCAATCGAGTGGCGTACTTAGACAGCGAAGGGTGGAATAGTCTCGATGTAAACGGTGTGGCTGGTCCGGATGCCACAGTTCGCGCTATTGCTACTATTGATCATCATGTTTATGTTGGAGGCGATTTTCTCACAATCCAAAAGTCAGAGCCATTGAATGTCAACCATATTGCTTCCTGGGATTCATCAACTGCGCAATGGGGAGCAATAGAGGGGTTGGGGGGATCCGGGACAGATGGTCCTGTGCATGCACTGGCTAATCTTGACGGCAGGCTCTACGTGGGGGGGGCATTTGAGTTCGTCGATTTTGGAAACAGTATACGCGCGAACGGTATTGCCTCATGGGATGGCGCAGAGTGGTCAACGTATGAGTCTTACAGCTTCCCTGGAAATGTCGGAGTATCAGGTGAAGTGCTTACTTTGGCTGTCGAGGATAACAAAATTCATGTTGGAGGGGTATTTACCGGAGAGTTTCAGAATCTAGATGGGGTCTTCGGTGCTAATAATGCAGTGACGCTCTCCGGAAATGAGTGGGCCTCATTTAGCGCGTCTGGACATTATGGTCTAGATGGTGCAGTAAAGGCCATTAAAGTGTGTGAGTCCGGCGTTTTTCTCGCTGGTGAGTTTGAAAGGCTGCTTTCTACGGGCGGCTTGTCCCCTTCAACTTTGAACGGCCTGGCCCAGTGGACGAATGATGATCTCTGGGCACCTGTAGGCCGTGGAGATGGAGTTGATGGGGTCATTCATTCAGTGGTCCAGCACAATGGAAGCCTGATTGTTGGCGGAGATTTTATATTTGCCGGAGACACCTTGGCAAACAACCTTGCTAGTTGGGATGGCAGTCAGTGGAATTCGTTTGGGGAGGATAAATCGAATGGCGTTTTCAGGTGGGGTGATTCGGCGGTACATGAATTGATAATTTACAATGGGAACCTTGTTGTAGGGGGGCAGTTTTCATTTGTGAATTATGGGGCTGGTGAGCATACGTCTGTCAATAACATTGTGAAGTGGGATTTCAACTCGCAATCCTGGGAGCTTGTTGGCCATCTTGGCGGAGATGGGGTTGGTGGTGTTGTGAATACAGCCTATGAATCCGACCTTGGATTGCTTTTTATAGGAGGTGAGTTTGATGAGGTTAATATTGGAAATCCTGTTGTTGCAAAGAACGTCGTTGCTTGGGATGGGGCTGAGTTTATAACGCTAGGCGACGGCGCGGGCGTTGGAGTTTCCGGCCCTGTTAGATCGTTTGCCTCTATGGATGAGGTCGTAATAGTCGGTGGTTCATTTGATCGTGCAAACGCACACGGTCCTGGCAGTGGCCAAATTGTCGCGAATAACTTGGTGGGTTGGGACGGTGATGGCTGGCATGTGTTTGGTTCGAGTGGCTCAAACGGCCTAGATGGCCAAGTTTATGCTTTGGAGGTTTTTGGGGATGAATTATACGTGGGCGGAATATTTACTGTAGCGTATGATTCTAGTGGTGCCAGTGATGCTAATAGAGTGGCACGGTGGGATGGCGACCAATGGCACCCACTTGGTGTGGATGGTGGAAATGGTGTTTTTTTCCTGGTCAATGGCTTGGTGTCCGATCAGGAAAAGCTCATACTAGGTGGAAGCATTTCTGAGATCAACGTTGGAAGTGGCATTGGGGTTGATAATATTGCTGCTTGGAGTGAGGGTTCATGGAGGTTACTAGAAGAGGGTGTTCCAGCACCTTTGGGTGGACCGATGCTTTTGACAGAAAGATCAATATTCGCCGCTTCTCAAGCACCCGTAAAAGTGGGAGGTAAGACGATTTCTTTATGGCATTACGAATTTCTTATGCATGAAATCGTATCCACCAGCAACTCGAATGGCTCTATCAGTCCTTCGGGAACGCAGCTCATTCATCATGGGCATTCTGCGGAGTTTGCATTAGTACCCGACCCCGGCTATCACCTCGATGAGGTTGGTGGCACGTGCGGTGGATCTCTTGTTGAGCTGACGTATGTTACAGACGCGATTGAAGACGATTGTCATGTTTACGCAAACTTTTCCGAGTTAACTTCAGTCACATTGGAGCAACTAACGTCTCCGGCAACTGTTGGATCTGAGCTCGAAGTAGTAGTCCAAGTCGAGGGAGTCAACTCCTTGCCAAGTGGCGGTACGGTTTGGGTTGAGACGTCGACTGGAGAAAGTTGTTCAGATTCGGAACCCTCCATCGGAGGAACAAACACAAGTGTTTTCTCGTGTAGTCTGCTATTGACAAGTACAGGGACGTGGGAAATCGCTGCAGTATTCAGTGGGACAGAAACTCATCTCGGAGGCCACGCGGAACCCGCACTCCTTTTGGTTGACCCTGTAAGCGCAGAATTGGAAATTGCTAATGTAGTGCCTGGCAGTTCGCAGCAGGCTGGTGTCCCCTACGAAGTGAGCGTTGTGTTAGACGGGTATGAGCCATCCGGATATATTTCTATTTCGGATGATTATGGGGCAATGTGTCAGATTTCATTGGAGCTGTCAGATTTGAGTTGTGAAATAACGTCAAGCGTTGCAGGGAACAGGTTGCTTCTCGCAGAGTATGCTGGGGATGAGAACAACATGTCTGCATCAGATAGCTCCACCTATTTGATTACGCATGGCGAAGCATCGAAGCTTGAGTTCTATGTGCATCCAAGCGATGTTGTTCAGGAAATTCCAGTAGAGCCTGAAGTGGTTGTTCGGGTTTTGGACCAGTATGGTAACTTAGCTTTGGAGGACCAATCCACTATCGTTGAGGTTAAGCTAATTGGAGGGCATCCGAAGGGAGTTCTCCTAGGGACAACGACTTCTTCAGCAATGGGCGGGGTCGTCCTATTCGAAGAGCTTGCTGTTACAGAAGCTGCGCAGGGATATCAGCTATATGCAGAGGATGATGCAGGGGTGCTACAACCGGCGAGCAGTGAGTATTTTGAAGTATGGCAAGGTCTAATTTTTCAGGATAGGTTTCACGAAGACCCTATTGAAAATATTGATTGAGGCGGAGTTTGACTCTGTCATCCCCCTGGGGGATGAGGTCTATTTTACCCAATATGACACTGGAAGGAATTACTCCCAAACAGAAGTTTGGGCCTTGTGTCCGTACCATCTACTTGGTCGTAAGCCAATACATAGGGTCGGCTCAGCTCAACAATCTCCCCATTGCGGGAAGGGTTTTCTACGGTTATTCCTCCAGCTTATTGAATGATAGCTAATTCATCGGACGTCTGCTAACGCTCTACGTTTATTGGGGCGTTGGATGATTGACCACAGGATTCGATTGCTATGATGGTTATTTCGTATGCAGCAAAGTGAACGCTGCATGGGCATCCGCTTGCACTTGAGCCGACGGGATGTCATGGGTCCGGCGACGATGCGACAAAGGCCAGGTAATCACGCACTCTCATCTGGTCATTGATTCTCCCGTTCAGCAACATCTGCTTTGGGCTTCTTCCTGCAAATACCTCTACGCCTGATGATCTGGCCACCCAATCAGCAATCGTCGCTACTTCGTTGTTGAAGAGAATCTCGAGATACTTCTCAATCCCAAGCAAATACGATGTTCTCTCAACCAATTCGGGGGTCAATGCTGTATGGAGATCAGACTCTTTCTCAAGGTGTTCTAACTG